>JAEOTI010000524.1 GCA_016839955.1 Candidatus Hodarchaeota archaeon
GACCATAGAGTGGATCTTCATCTAATCCAACAACAATCTGGCGAAGTGTGTTACCTATGTCATGTTTTTCAATTGTCTGCTGAATAAGAGTATTTATTGAACCCTGATAGGAAACAGTTCCAAAATCCATCCCTGGACTTGCTATTATTGCTAAAGTATAATTTTCAAGAAGTCTTTCCTGAATTTTATCTGAAATTTTGCTCTCGAGTGTATGTTTAAGAGTCTCGGGGGCTGTTAAGTCCATTGAACGTAAAAAAATGGGAATATCTGTATTACTAACTTTCTCAAGAATTTCCTCGTATGCGTTCTTAAATTCGGGTGTTTGGACAACTTTGGGAAGAGCTTGTCCAATAACCTCTGAAATAATATCTTTTTGGTTTGAGATGTTTTGAACGAGCATTAATGGAAGCGGATTAATTTTTAACATATAGACAAACGCATCATCTATTAATCCTTCAATTTGTTTTTTTTGATTTTGACGAAGATCAGCGAGGACTTCTCTAGACGATCGTTCATCTTCATTAATAGACCTTAGAAAACGTGAGACAGAAAAATCAAGTAATGCGCTGTGTAAATACTCCACAATTGAGTTTCTTAAGAAATCATCAGTAGTAGTTACTTTTATTTTCTTTCTAGCTAAAGATAAACTTTCAGAAAATTCATTTTGAACTTCGTGTGAATCAATTTGTTGAAATGCTTGGGAGAGTTGTTTCCAGTGAGAATCAAGCATTTTCTCTGTAAAAGTTGTAATAAATTCTCGTGAAAATTCAATTAATTGTTCAGGTATCGGTTTTTTCTCGGAAACAAGTAGAAATTGGGCGACAAATTGACGTTCTTCTCGAGTAATCTTAAATCTGCCAAATCTAGAAGTATCGCCACCTCCAATAAAAGAATCTCCCATTGCACCAATTTCTTCTGATAATAATGCAACAACTGCAGTTGTTCCACCAGTGAATATTTGTTCATCCATTTCAGCTTTTAATCCTGGAGAACCAAGAGAAACAAGTGATAGGCCTGTATCGCTAGCAATACTATACCATGCTTGGAAGGTTACATCATTACTCAACATGTTTCCTCCTAACTGAATTGTTTCAGCGAGTTCTCTGTGAAAATTTCGTAGAAGAGCTCCAAAAACATTATTACTTGTAATAATAAAAAAACTATGTTTGTTTATTAATGCAACTTAATTGAAAATGGTTGAAGCTATGTCTTTTTTGGATCCATCGAAGAAAGAACTTTAATGAAATTGTTATATTAAATTCACAATAAGATTTTCTCATTTCCTTTCATTGAATTTTTCCTAAGCAGTTGAGTGAAAAAAATGTGTCAAGGAGCGCATGCGTTGGAAGCGGTATTTGTAAAAAAATACATAAGAGAAGGTGTGCTCTTCTGGATGTTATTAGGTCAACTCGCGCCTGATTTGCTAACAAAAGTTTTCATCTTCAGTGGTGATACCACTGCTTGGAAAGCCCAAAAGCTTCCTCCATTAGGATTAACACATGCACCGGTTAGTCATTTATTTGTTGGGCTGCTTATTTGGGTGTTAATCTTTAACCGAGAAAATGCCCCAATAAAGGCGATTTCTTATATTGCAGGAGCTTGGATGCATATTATCATGGATGCAGGAGATCCCTATGGTGTGATGCTCCTCTATCCTATTAGTGAAAATCTTTTTAGTTGGAAAGACATACTTGGATTCGAATTATGGGCTTACGGGAACGAATTCAGTGGTGCTGTCGATGCCCGGATGTATTTCATGAGTTGGGGACTCCTTATTGAGTTTTTCTTCCTTATTACGGTGGTTCCAATTCTTCCTTCAATGTTGGCTCGGAAGAATTTTACAAACCCCTTAGAATTTGTTTTTATATTCACTTTTGTCATTTATAACGCTTCATTATTCTTTATTTTGACTCTGGTCCCAGCTATTCTAGGTGTTCCTGTTCCTGAATCCTTTAATCCCGTTTTCTCTTGGGGAAATGCGAACACTTTCTCTGGTGAGACCCCACAAGCTGCAGTAAATGCCCAATGGATTCTTGGAGCAGTAATGGGTTTTGCCTTTCTATGTTCTCTAACCTCTGCAACATTTCTAGCTATTCAATATTATCCCCATAATTCATGGCCTAAGTTCTTACAAAATCTAATTACACACATTTCAGATATTTTTCCACTTTTACACCAAAAAAGACCTTCTGAACCAACCCAATTGCAGAATAAATGATAGTGAGCTATATGTTACGCAAGAATATCAAAGATTTTTTAAAAAAAATGGGATTATTAGATGAAGATATTACTGATGAATCAATCGATCAATTAGTGAAATATTTACTTCGAATATTAGACACCCCAGACCTTCATCAACTTCAAAATGCCTTAACAATTAAAACTGGAGCAGTGTTACACCAATTTCTTCTAGCTAATCACCAAGAAATTCGATCTCAATTTACTGACCAAATTCGGGAAAAACATACTCAAACTGAACGAGTTCCTTTGAAACTGTCTTATAAACGGACTTGTCTATATTTAGATGAAGACGGTAAAACCTGTACGGCTGCTAAAGTAAAATGTCCTTATTATGAAGTAAAAGAAATTCAAAACTGTGATATTGTACAAGCTTCACTTGATGATCCTGATATGGAACCGTGGAAATAATAAATGACAACCAAACTACCTGATAGAATACGATTAGAAATTAATCTACAAGCGCATATTTTTAAAGTACCTCTCATAACATATCAATTGCAGTAATTAATTACGTAAGATTCTACTTTAGTTTCTAATAATAATAAAAAAAAGGATTTGAGCTCTATGAGTAGCAATCATAATGCAAAAAAGGATTTTAGTATTGCAGTGGTGATTCTACTCTTTGCTCTGGCGATCCGATTATATAAGCTCATGATTCCGTTTGCCAGAAACGGAGTAGATGAAGGAATCCATTTAATGCAAGGGAGACTCCTAGCGCAAGGATTTCCGCTCTATAGCGAAGTTTTTTCGCTCCAAGCTCCAGTAGCTATTTTCATTTATGCTTTAATTAATGGAGACCCCTTTACTGCAAAATTACTCTCAATTGGATTCTCACTAATTTCGATCGCAGGAGTCATGATTCTCGCTCGTAAGTTCACAGATACACTGGGTATGACCATTGCAGGTATCTTGCTTTCTGCGGAACTGTTTTTCC
>JAEOTI010000525.1 GCA_016839955.1 Candidatus Hodarchaeota archaeon
ATTAGGTTGTTATTCGATATCTAACAAATCCTTTTTCAGTATTCTTGGATTTCTATTGATTATATCCATTCTATTTGTCTTTCTTTATGGTGAATTCGTAGTTTCTGATGGTTACATTGAATATTCTAGAGTACTTTTCCATGAAATTTTCCTTGGGCCCGAACCTACAGCAATTGATTATCAGAGAGCTGTTTATGCTCAAAGAAGACCTTTATTTCCTTTTTGCGTTTTATTAACATCCTTTTTTGTCACATGGGGCAATCTAGGATTAGCAGGACATTTGATTTCAGTAATATGTGGAACAATCGTATTAATATTCTTTGAAAAGCTTTTAGCTCATCGAAATCTCGTTCATAATAAAAGAAAAGCTCTTATACTCATTATGGCAAGTTCTCCTGCTTACACACAGTTTATTGGGTCAAATTTGCACCAGAAATGATGTTTCTTATGTTTTCTTATCTAAGTATTTTTTTTATTTACAACCAAGAAATAAAAAACTAGAAATATCCACTCTTTATTATCTCTTGTTTTCATTTTTATCTTTACTTACTAGGGAGGTAGGGGTTCTACTTTTTTTATTGCCAATTTTTTCACAGATCACTAAAATACAAGACACTATAAGAAGGATGTATGTCTTAATCGTATCGAGTCTCGTGCTTTTTATCACAATATTTATTGGTTTTATCCTAGTTTTACAACCTGATCCTAAACAAGTGGGTTGGGCGTATTTTTTCGATAGATATGTTTGGGTTGGGTATCTCTCAAATGGGAACATTAACCTCGCTGATATAAAATTGGAGAATATTCCAGAGTTTGCAATTATTATGATTAGGAGAATGATAAACCTAAGTACTGTAATTAACCTTATTGGGCTATTTCTCGTCTTAGGACCAGTATTAATAGTGATTTTCGCATTCTTTAGTTGGGAAAAAGTCTTTAATCAAGTTATTGAAGAACCAGTAATAATATGGGGAGTTTTATACTTTGCCATCATTTGGTTCATAATGGTATCTACATTCAATGAAAGATATACTCTGATATTATTGTTTCCGATTTTAATTGTCTATTCTAATGTATTAGAGACTCCTCGAGTGATTACTCAAAGATATTCTATCCACATTGATCCACAAGCTTTAATTATCCTCTTAGGCTATTGCAAGAATCTTGCGTATTAAACTCACAATTAGTAGATAAAATATTATTAGACCCCCGTGGCACTAACGGCTGAGGTCATTTCTTAATTTGATGTACCCGTACCAATCCAAGATTGATGGAAGTAATCATCAAAAGTGGAACGAATAATTAGCTGTTGCTGACTGTTTATTGTATGATTAATTATTCCATACAGCTGATTTAAAATACTTACAAGGAGTAAATGTCTAGTTACTTTAATAAGCCCTCTAACTGGTAAGATGCGTCCTATTAGGATGTTTTTGAAAGTGGAGTTGTACCGCTCAACAGAACCCCGTTTGGAATAATATTGTTGATATAATTCAATACCTTCAGGTCCAAGACAGCGTTTCCGCCAGTTGGAGGGTTTTAATTGGGTAAATGTTTTAATTTTCGAATTCCTGGGATTATAGGCGATCAAGGGGACGATATCGAGTTCTATACAGCGATGATATGACTTTCTATCATCATATGCGGAGTCCGCAGTCAATAACGTAGCCCCACGCAAATCACGATGCTCTAAATCATCAAAGAGTTCCTGAGCAGTCATTGATTGGTGGACATCAGCAGGAGTAACCCGAACAGCTCGAAGCATCTCACTCTCTGTCCCAGTCACAAAAACAGCCCAATAACCACGAAATCGCTCTTCATCAACCTTATGACCCCATCCTGCCTCAGGATCAAAATTATGAAAGTTTCTACCATTTGACAAAATGTCAGTTGCATCAATAGCCAATTCATCGCGATCAAAAGCACCAAGAGAAGTTAATCTGTCATCAAACTTTGTAATGATTGTTTGTAGACGTTGTGGGGTTAATTCTCAAGTAAACCCCGAAATCACATCATGAGAGGGGATTGTTTTCTTGCTAAATCCACAAAATTCTCGATATGTTTGATTTTCCCCCAATTTCTGGACTAGTACGGTATCTGATGGGATATGTCCCCGAATTTTCAGGAGTAATGCGAGGAATAGTTTTATTCGCTTGTATGGAGGTCGTCCACGCAACGATTGTCGTCGAGGTAACCAATGAGAAAAATTCAGGTTAGAAACGCAATCTTTAAGAAGGGAGAGGGAAACAGTACGTGTGGAGCGGATTGATTTCATAACAATCATTCCTATGAGTAGTAGAGGTAGGTTAAAGGGTTCAAATCCTATTACTCATATCATAATGATAGCCAACAACCTATTTAAAGGTTCTGACCATCATTCGCTCCACAATCGTTGATTTCTTAATCTGAATCTTTCAAAATCCATCAAAGTATAGTTTGCAGTCCTGTTGATGAATATGATTGCTATTCCAGAGGTTATGGGTTATTTCCTACCCCTCCTGAAGAAATAGTTTTGCGATGTCCTAATTATCCTCTTAAATATTTTTATATTATCTATTAGATTTCTACTCTCCTTATTTAAGAATATTAATTGAAGAAATATTTTCTTTACTTAAAATACTTTTAATTATAAGGTGTAGTTGAAAGATACCAGTGATCAATCAAAAAATTATTGAATGGAAGAGCAGAGCTGGTTCGTGATCAACGTTCTCCTTCAGACACTTAATTGGTTTGATATTAATTAAAAATAATTCACTGAAAACTTCCTGGATGTCTCAATTTTAAATAAATCTTTCAAACCTTTGCAAGCTACTCAAACTCCTACTTTAACGACTAGTCTTTCTGTTCAAAACCTTCAAAAGAATTTTATTATACGATTTTCGCTTTTATAACTGTTTTATTTGATACACCACAATATCTTTGTTGACTTACTTTATAACTCTGTGCTTATAAATGAATTCTAAAATTAAAACGGGAAGTAGAAGTATGAGAATCCTAATAACTGGCTCTTCGGGCTTTTTAGGACTGAAATTGATTCTTTACTTTAAATCCAAATCAAATAATTATCTTTATGGTTGTTCAAAAACACGAAATGTAAAATTACTAAATTTTAAGAATTTTGTTGGTGATCTTTCAGACTTAACAACCGTAAAAAGGATTTTCAAAGCAACACACCCTGACATTGTTATCCATACCGCTGCTTTAACTGATGTAGACAAATGCGAAAAAGATCCCCAACTAGCATATGAAAGTAACGTGATTAGTACGGAGAATATTACTATAAAAAGTGAAGAATTCAATTCGAAGTTGATATTCATTAGTACAGATATGGTTTATAAAGACAGTGAAACCCCTCACAACGAGGAATCTAAACTTGATCCGATCAATGTTTATTCAAAGACAAAACTTGAAGGAGAGAAAATTATTTTAAGTTCAACGAATTTTCATATAATTTTGAGAACAAATTTCTTTGGATGGAGTTTTGATGTTAAGCCAAAGTTAGCCGAATGGATAGTTCGCAATTTACGGGAAGGAAAAAAGCTCTTCTTATTCAATGATGTCTTTTTTTCCCCTATTTATATTGTAAATCTCTGCGAAATCATTCATCGTCTCTTAAATATTGAAATAGGAGGGATATTCAACTGTGGAGGAAGGGATATTGTTTCTAAGTATACTTTTGGAAGGATGATTGCTAATTCTTTTCCAGATCTTTCTGTTAATAATATTTATAGTCGTTCAATTAATGAATTAGATCTGACTGCTTCAAGACCTAAAAACATGGGAATAGATAGCTCTAAAATTATTGAAAATTTAAAGGACATAATTTCCAGTCCTACCCTCAAAGAAGAGATAATGCAATTTAAGGCTTGTGAGATATATTGGAAGAATCTACTTCAGTACCTTAGTTGATTTGTTTTTGTAAGAGAAGAAATGATTCAAATGATGACACAGCCAAATAAAACGATTTAACCAAATTTTTTTATCATAAAAATGATTAAGAAAAGTTAGAAAAGGTGTAAGAATTTTTTTATTCCAGATAAGGATTTCAAGGAGTTCGGTGGGTAGAGTGGGGAAGTCCAACAACTCTAGTTGAGCGCTAATGAGGGTACAACCCCATCCTTGGAGAATGAACTCGATAAACCAGATGTGTTTCCAGTACGTACGATCAAACACTAGAAATGGACTTATTATCAATTGGAGAATGTTCTAAACATAAGTCAACTCTTCCTTTTCAGCTATTAATTGATATTTCACCACTTATTCATGTTCATTACACGAGATTGAGCCATAATTAGTGATGATACCATAGAACGCTCCCATGACCACATGAGGACGGGTACTCAAAAGTACCTTCAACAGAAAGAAAGTTTTAAGAATTGTTCAAGCTTTCGATACCTCAGAAAAGAGTTTCTTCTAATACTAATTACTACATTAGGCTGATCTTCAAACTAAACCTAACCTGAGCTGTTATTAGAAATTAGTTTGCTATTTTTTCTCCATCTCAAGAGATATGCTAGGGCCAGTATTAAACCTAAGAAGAAAAAAATAATATATCTTGGGCAAGAACCAACAAAAGGACAAAGAAACCAAATTATTATTGAAATCCCAATTATTAAATCAAATTCAATTATAGATTTTATGTTCTGGATTGATAGAACTCCTAATGGTCTCATACCTAAAGGAATTAGAATTGGAAATAATATGTATAACATACGGAACCAATTATTTGCGAATAACAGCGTAATAGAAGTAATAAACGAAATTAGAATCAACTGGAGTCTTCGTTCATTACTACTTTGGAAAAAACCAATTATCGCAAGAGGTAATATTATCCCATAAATCATGAAAATCAAGGCAAATAATAGTCTTGTTAGTACAAATATCGATATGATTAACCCTTGATCTAGTGGAATCCCAACATTATGTAAAATATTAACAATTGACTGTACGGAATAATGTGTTTCTCCAGTCATTCTTAGAAGGGTAATAATTACCAAAGGAGTACCTGCAATAAAACCTATCATTAAATTATGGGATCGTCTATTAAATAAATACTTAATAAAAATGAACGAGATGAAGAACATCATAGCTTCTTTAACAAAGAAGCCTAACCATAAGATTGGAATCACCAAATAAGGATGATCATCTTCTAAAAAATAAAAAAATGCAGTGATAAAAGCAAAATAAATTGGATCTATAAAACCAAAATCGTAAAAGTGCCATGTATAAGCATTTGAACCCATCCAAATTATACTACCAATAATACTAACTTGACGTGAAAATTGTTGTTTTCGCATGATTAAATATAGAAACAGATCTGAAACCAGTAGACCAAGAACTGTAAAAAATAAAAATCCCCACATGTGTAAATCGTTTGGTAAGAAACTTATCAATATGGGAACAAGAACTCTATTTGAATATGGATACCCGACATTTATTCCTTTAGCCATTTGAGCATAAGCTTCTGAATCGAAACCTGGATGTGGCCAAATTGGAGGCCAATTATATAAGAAAAGAATTAAAGAAAAAGACAGGTTTAAAATGATTAGAATAAAGACATCAATCAATAAATGTTTGTTATTCTCAATTCCAAAAATAATTTCAGACTTCATACTAATACAATCTTCCTTTTCGAATCTAAAAAGTTTCATTGGCAGGAGCTATTTTTTCTTTGCTCCAAGATGATTAATTAATATACTCAAGGAAATCATGGAGTATAAAAATTGAACTACATTTTACGACTCAAGGAAAAGATTGAAAATATTTGGGTCACCAGTTATTCAGTCAGTTTTTCCTACCGAATGATTATCCATGTTACAATATCAATTTGAGCAAACTAAAGCTTATCATTTTGTATTGAAGGCGGAATTCTATGGTTGAATTCAGTTTAATCTCTATAAGGCGTTTTTTTTAGAATGAGTGCAGTATCGAACTTCATAATCGTTTACAAATAGACATTAGGCAACCTGTTCATGGCTAAACTTAGCAAATCGAGAACTAAGTATAATATCTACAGTACTAGACAATATAGGATAAGCAATTTTCGAAATTTCTATTGCTCGATATTGACCATCTACATCGAAAGTTATGATTTATTTAATATCCAAGTTGGATGCAAATTCAGTTCCTCTTGAGTCTCTTGGAATTATTATTTTTTATATGTTCTACAGTTTTAATTCCTTGCCAGATGGAATCTTCCATGGAAGTGTATTCCCAAGTTCCATATCTGCCAATTGAGTATCATTAAAAATCATAATAACAGGCATTAGTGGGTTATTGGGTTCAAATTTAGCGTTTTATCTGGCAACGAATTACGAGAATATAGAAATAGTTGGAAATTATTGTTATCATCCTTTTATTGTATCGTATGCGAGATCATTTGAAACTAACTTAGAAAATATGAGTCATTTTGAAATGAAATTTCAAAAAGAGAAGCCTGATATACTAATTCACACAGCAGCAAAAAAAAAGTAAATTTTTGCGAAAAAAACCCAGAACAAACATTTAATCTTAATTCAATTATACCTGGCAATCTAGCAAAACTAGCTTTTGAAAATACCACGAAATTTGTGTTTATATCCTCTGATACGGTTTACGGTTCTGATTTTAAACCTCACTCGGAAGAAGAAATTCCACATCCGATGAATATTTATGCAAAGTCAAAAGTTCGGGGAGAAAGAATCGTCCTGGCAGAGAATCCAGATTCATTTGTGGTGAGAACAAATTTTTTCGGATGGAATTACCAAAACAAAGA
>JAEOTI010000526.1 GCA_016839955.1 Candidatus Hodarchaeota archaeon
ATTGTGCCAATCCACTCTTAGCAGTTCTCATGCGAGCCTCATTATCTGATTTAAATTTTATATCAATTAAGGAAAATATTATTCTTTATAGAGAGTGAACATGAAATATGAATCGGCCTTATTGTATTTTATCCTCTGCCATGAGTGTTGACGGGAAAATAGCTACTGCCCGCTTTCGGGATTCATCCCTTTCAAGTAAAGAAGATTGGAAAAGAGTACATCAGTTGAGAAATGATGTAGACGCTATAATGGTTGGACGTAAAACTGTAGAAGTAGATAACCCAAAATTAGTGGTAAAAGAAGGACTAATAGAGTCTAAATCAATTATAAAAAATCCCCTTAGAGTCGTACCTGATAGCAAAGCTTTGGTTTCTCCAAAATCACAAGTGATTACTTATGCACCTGAAGTTCCCACGATTATTGCAGTATCTGATAAAGCCCCACTTGACAGAAAACGGAAACTTCAGGAAGCCGGAGCTGAAGTAATTGTTTTAGGAAAAGAAAAAGTCAATTTGAAGAAATTAATGAATTTTCTTTCTGAAAAAGGTTGTAAAACAATTTTATTGGAAGGAGGAGGGAGATTAAATTGGAGTATGTTTACACAAGGGCTTATTGATGAATTACGACTTAGCATTGCCCCTGTTATAATAGGAGGAGAGGATTCAATTTCTTTATTTGGAGGAATTGGATTTGAAAAAATTAAAGATTCCCCTTTATTAACCCTAGAAAACAAAGAAATGTTTGGAGATTGCCTAGTTGTAACTTATATGGTAAAATATAATCAAAACCGTATTTTAGAAATATGAAGGGATTGTGGGAATGGATAACAACAAGAAAATGGAGTTATTTCATTATCTTGCAGATGTTGCTTCAAAAGACAAACAAGAAATTGCTCGTTTCCTCTACACTGGATTCTCTTTGGGACCAAAAGATGAATTAGATATCTGGGTTGTTAAACAACATCAAAGATCACTTATGGAAGTAACCACAAAATTAGATAAATTCCCTTCAATACAGCTAAGAATTACTTATGTAAGACCTGAATTTTTTTGGATGTAATAGAAGGAACAGAGGATGTGCCTTATTGGCAAATTGCAACAACTATGCGGTTAATCAACAATTTTGAGATGATTTATGATCCTCAAGGCTTTATTAATTCAATCTTCAATCAATTGCACGATTTGAAATGGGCACCTTCCGTAATCGAACTCAAACGATCTACAGCTAAATTGCTTCAACAGAGAACTCTCAAAGCACTAGAAGAAGATATGCTTGCTGATGCTTATATCTGGGCAATTAAGGGAGTGGAAGAGGCAATGTGTGTTCCTTTAATGGTAGAGAATTATTTTTTCCTTGAAACTCCGACATTACTTCTTGATTCGCTTCAAAAAACACCAAAACTAAAAAAATTCTATATTGATTTACTAGGTGCGTATCAATTCCGAACTTTTGAACTAGATAAGGCTTTAAAAGAGTTAGAAGAAGTTGCAACCTACATTTATCATAAACAACCCAAGAGATCTAACCGGGAGATGTGGATCCTTTCTGGTTTTGTTTCAATAAATACAAGTGAAAGACTTCTTAGAGAATGTTATTCAATGCTTGGAAAAAATCAGGAAGATGCTTCTTTACTTAATCGATATTTCGAATCAGCTGTGGCAGAATACTGGCAAGCACTTTTTCTTTGCGCTCAAACACCAAAAAGTTCAGTTTCTTTAGATTCTTGGATCGTTAGTCTTTTTTGGAAATGGCTTGCAAGGGAAAAAACTGAGAAAGACATTTCTAACATTGTTAATGAAATAGATTCTATTAGCGATCTTCAATTCTAAGAATGAGTTTCTTTAACAATCCCTAGGTTCCAAAAGCCATTACATTTTCAGGAGCGATTTGAGCATAAAGATGGCTTCCTGGTTCGATTTGGAAAGTAGTAGAAGACAAATGACAAATAAAGAGGTTTCCAGAGATATCAATAACAGTTCGCTCTACATTACCCATGTACATTGTATTTTCAACCTTAGCATCTAAGACATTATCACCACTAACTTTTTGGTGAAGATTTATGTTCTCAGGTCGGATAACAAGATGAGCTTTCTTTCCTTTGGTACAATCCTTAAAGTATCTAGCTTTTATTAGATTTTGAGATTCACCAAGTTCTAGGATAACATAATCCTCATGAACATCCAAAACTGTTACATTTGCATGATTGGCTTCACCTATGAAGGTCGCAACAAAAGAGTTGGCGGGTGACTCATAAATTTCTCTAGGAGTTCCTATCTGAGAGATTGCACCAGAATCCATGACAGCAATGCGATCACTTATAGCTAATGCTTCAGCTTGGTCGTGGGTGACAAAAATTGTGGTAAGAGCAAGATTCTTTACTAAATTCCTTATTTCATTTCTAGTTTCAACACGTAATTTAGCATCTAAATTGGATAATGGTTCATCGAGTAATAAAACATCAGGATTAATTACCAGAGCTCGTGCAAGCGCAACTCGTTGTTGTTGACCTCCAGAAAGAGTTTCAGGATTTTGATCA
>JAEOTI010000527.1 GCA_016839955.1 Candidatus Hodarchaeota archaeon
AAGTGAAAAGAATCTAAAAAATAAAATTCAGCATAGATTTAATTCACTTTTTTTCAAGGATATTATTGATCTACTAGTCTTTATACTTCCAACTTCTTTAGAAGAGAACGCTATTACGATAGCAGCCCTTCTTGAAAGTAAAATGTTTTTATTAGTATCAACAGATAAGTTTCCATCTATAAGCTTAACTAAATAAAGCATTCAAAACTTTTTTAACTTTCTTACTGTACCAACATTGTTGGTAGTAAATATGATTCAACCTCCTTACCTTTTAAGGAAGGTTGAGAGGCAATTGAAAAAGCTAGAAAGTAAAATAAGAGGAACTATCTTTTACTGCATTCCATGGACACAAGAATTGCACGAATTTTCTGATAAAGGAGTTTTTTCTCTTGAATGGCCAGAATCTAATGTTAATGAAATTTTCCAAGACCTAATAGAGAGTCTTGAAAATACAGTTGAAACTCGAACCCTTGAGATTCAACCATCTGAAGCTACTGCATTGCCACAAGCACTTTTTATGACTGATCGGTATTCAGGAGAAACAACATATTATTACTTTTTTGGTACCGCAGAAGATGAAATGAAAAATCCAGCACTTATTACAGCTGCATTGAGCAGTATTGCCCATATGATATCTGAAACTGCAGGTCGTAGAGGCGATCTGAGAGGAATTGACAATGGAAATTACTACATAGACTTTCAATACGGTAAACGAATAATTGGGATCTTATACAGTAGTAAAGAAGATGATATTCTTTCAAAACTTCTTTTGAATTTCACAAACCGTTTTGAAAAAGATTTTGAAGCTGCTTTGAAAGATTTTTCTAAATCTGGTCGTATTGGAGGTTTTTCTGATGCAAAAGATCTCGTTTCAGATGTTTTTGAGGATTATATCTTTGATATAAAGACAGTAAGTGCAGAATTAAAACAAAGAATCCTAAATTATCAGGCAATAAACGAACTAACTAAGATCGATCCCGAGGAAGCCTTTCAATCCTATGTGAAAGAAAATGCTAATGACCAAAAGCTAATTAATCTTCTGTATCTTGAATTTACAACAACTCACAATGCAAGACATGATTTTCTACTCCAATTAGACATTAATCCCCGTTCTTTTAAGAGGAAAATTGAGGAAGAAACTGGTAGTTTAATATGTTCGTGTACCGAACCTCCTAAATACGTTCAAATACAAGGATTCGACGCTTTAGGGCTTTTAGATCTTCCAGAAGAACTTCGACCAACTGCACGAGCTCTTTTTACCTCAAAAATTCTTTCTCCGGAATCAGCAGCTAAAATAACTCTTCGAGATCAAAAAACTGAGTTGAAAGTTCTTGAAGAATTAAGAAAAATCGGATATGTAAGGAAACTTGACCCTGACACATAGCAAATAGCAAAAATTCCAATTTGAGTTAAGAATCTCTATTCTAACAAGTTTTTACTATGTACTCAATATTGACACACATCATATGATATATATGTTGGATCTTAAAGTTAGTCCTAAGAGCAGTAACATGGGATATACTCTCCTAAATGATTCTTTCTCCCATGATTCCTATTATTCGATAACTAGTAAAGGTGAAATTAAAATTGGATAGAATTCCTTTGGATATAAATGTTGAGGAGATGATCAAACAGCGTCATGTTTCTTCTCATCAGGATTATGAACAGGTAACGAAGAATAAAGTTCTCATTCAGAAAACTTTGGCCAAAATTCGGGGTTCTGAGGTTTCAGACAGTGAAGTTGAATCAACAATAAAATGGCTCCAAAAGGTATCGAAATACGTGCCAATTTCTTCTGATAAGGAATTGGAAGAAATTATTAAGATTATGGTTCTTTTAAGTAAAGAAAGAGCAAAACTGAATGAATTATATGATAAACCAGGTTTGGATCTGATGAAACGTGTTCGTGAAGGCATGATCAGGTATATGGTTGTTTTAAGCGAAATTCGTGCTCAACGGAAGGAGTTCCTGGAACACTGGTTTACAGATGAATATTGGATTAGTGAATGGAGCCGAGTGCTTCTTGATTTATCACCAGAAAATAAAATGATTAAGTATGGTTTTGATGATATCAAGTCAAAGGATTTTCTGTTCCTGCTAGAACT
>JAEOTI010000528.1 GCA_016839955.1 Candidatus Hodarchaeota archaeon
CAAATTCAATGATATTTTCAGTAAAAACGTTAATTTCTTGTTGGTTCTGTTCTGAAATCTTAAAAATTTGAAATATTATTGAGTCTATTTGTTGTTGGCCTTCTGAAAAGTCATAGGAAGGATTCTCCTTTAATTCTTCAATAATTAGTTTCGTTAAAGCAATAATTTGGTCTTTTAGGGGTTTAGGAGGAGATATATAGGGCAATTCCCTTAAAAATGATGTTGCTACAATATTTGATCTATGTAAAACCTTTCTAATCAAATATATGAAAAGATTACTGTTTAATAACCCAAGAGAGTAAAAAATGTCATCACGATCATCAAAAAAGAAGTTTGCGTTTACACCAAATAAATTTCCTATCGGTAAATATGCAGCACTAAATTTTCTTCCAACAGATGAACAAGTTATTCCTTCTTGGAAAAGGAAACTTCGATTTCGGACAAGATAATCATCAAATTCTCTTTCATATTTCTCAAAATTTTTTTCTATAAAATATGGCGTTTCATAATAATAAGGGCATTTTTTACCAGATTTATAAAATCCAACCCAGTTTGGATCATTTTCTACCTTTTTTCTCCTTTTTAGAAACAATTTATCATTTCCTGTAGAGATGCCTGTCCCACCTTTCGCAATATTTCCAAAACGGTCTGGAGGATTCTGTATAAGGGCCATTAATTCGTTTGGTATTCCTACGAAGAATTTTTTATCAGGCATTTTATGGAATTCACGTTGTTTAATTTCTTGTACTTTAGGTGGATTCGTATAGGAATCTTCGTCCGGCAGTCTATCAACTAAACGGATTGAATTTTCCATTCTAGTGTTATATTCTAAAGGTCCACTTTTTTTCTGAAGTAAAACAATAGCAGTTCTAACATCTGCACCACTTCTATGAAATAATCTCCATGGTGCAAGTGTAATTTCCCTGATACAAACGGAATTTAGGAGATATTCCCTAAATTTCCTATAATACCTATTTGTCATAAATGGATCTTGAATTATGAAACAAACAACACCATTTTCTACCACCTGCTCAATGGCATTCACAGTAAAGAGAGAATATAAATTATATAAACCAATGGAGCCGAATTTTTTCTCTAGTTCAATCTTTTTTTCTTTTATATAGTTGCTTTGACGTCTACTCTTGTATGGTGGGTTCCCAATAATAATATCAAATTGTTCATACTCCGCTAGAAGAGTATCTGTAACACGAGTGTTTACTTTTAAATCTTTTACTAAACTAACCCTTTCAGGATTTATATCCTGAGCAGTAATTTGCTCTGGGTTAATACCGCTTTCAATTAATGCGTGTACAAAAACACCATCTCCAGTTGATGGGTCAAGTATTTTTGATGATTCACCAAGATATGGACGGATTAGATTTACCATGTATTTTGCAGTCTTCCATGGAGTACTATATTGTCCATTTTGTCGAATTAACGTTGTGATTGACTTTTTAGTTGTCAAATCACTTAACTCCTAGAAGTCTAATACAATTTTCTCTATTTCATCAATTTCGTCTTTTGATATTCCATATAAATCATAAACTAGTTCGTCATTTCTCCGAATGAGGGAATATATCTCTTCTTCAGTGTGGAGACTCTTTATTCTTCTAGCACTATCGAGTATATTTCTTTTCCTTTTTTTGCTGATTTCACCATTCTTGAGTAAGATACTGAGTTTTTCCACATTAATCTCTATTTGTTTTACTAGTTCTTTATCAGATCCAGTTTTTGGAATTTTAAAGGGGAGATCAGAGAGATATTTTGGATAAAGCTCTAATTTCTTGGCATCTAATTTTTTAGCGGTCATCTGAATAAGAAATTCAAAAAGAGCTGAGTTTAATACTCCTAACACAAAATATTCAGTAAAATTTGATTCTTTCTTGAGTACAATTGTTGTACAATCAATTGAATGGAATCGCATTTTGTTTTCTATTGCAAAGCGAGGAATAGGTGCTCTATAAGGACATACAATCTTTTGTTTTCTAGAAAAGAAGTCTTTATTTCTAATTTGGGCAATTTCATACCATTTTGCTAATCCCTTTTTACATTCATAACGAGAAGACAGTTCGTCCTTAAAATTCAATAAGTACTCGTAAACTAATGGATATTGGTTTATGTTGGTGTGCCTTTCTACGAGAATTACATATTTTGCTTCCCAACAAACAATAAATGGTAGAATATCAGGTGTTTTGATAATTTCTTTGATCAATTCACTTTCTAAAGGGAAAACTCTTTCTTGGTTGTTTGAATCGCTAATGGTTGCAAAAAAACCATTTTCTCCTTTTTGGAGATTTTTGATAAAGATTTGGTCTTTTCCTGTATGAAATCCAGTTCCCGTGTGACATACATCTCCTAATCTACCTGATTCTCTTTGAATTCGCTCAATTATTACATTTATTTCAAGTGGTACGAGTAACCACTGATGCTCATTTATCTGTTTTTCATTTAAAGTAATATTTTTGAATAAATTACTATTATCTTTCTCTGATTGGTCTAGAATATTCTCTACAAGGTCCTCAATCGTTATTTTTGTACTTATAAGTCTTGAATAATAAGTGTTAATTTTGTTTAGAGTGTTTTCCCCTTTTCGCCTCATGAAAATGACTATCACGTTATTACTGATTACATCGAAGAATTTAAACTCTCTAAAATCAATTATATGAGTAATCCAAGAATTTTTTGCACAATATGATCGTAGTTTTGAGGAGTACCTTGCTTCTAAAAAATATCTGGAGATTAAGAGACCGATAATTCCCTTACCTGGTTTCACTAATTCTAAAGCCCGTGCGACAAAGAAATACATTAAATCATTTAACCCAGAGTATATTTCTGGATATAAAACCTTTAAAACGTCTTTTTGGTCTTTGTGGATAGAACCATATCCAATATAAGGAGGATTTCCTAAAATGATATCAAATCCTCCATTTTCAATAATTTCAGGTAATTTATCATACCAATGAAAAGGAATTTGTTCCTCAAATAATTCTCTTTCTATCTTATTTTTGGTAGTAAAATCATCATATTCGTTAATAGAAGAAGAATTCGGTTTTACTAATCCAATAATCGCATTTCCATGTATTAAATTGGAATATTGTATTAAATTCTTTAAAAAATCAAGATCAACTTCTTGTAAAAACTGAATTGCTAAAAAAAGTAGTCGAATACGAGCAATGAGCAAAGCCTCTTTATCAATATCAATCCCATAAGCACAATTGCGAATAACATCGAGGATTACTCTCTTCTTCGATTCTAGAGTATTATTTTCAAGATTTCGGTTGACTAGTATCCTGACTATTTCCAAATAGAATGTTCCACAACCTGTTGCAATATCCAGAACTTTGATATCAGTAGAAAACTCTATATCCGCCTTTCTTTTGGAACTCTCAATAATAAAATATTGATTAATGGCTTTTTTTGTAATTTTATTGGCAAAAATTATTGGTGTGGAAACTACGCCCTTCGTTTGCCTTCCTTTCTCAAAATTATAAATAATTTCAAATATATAGGGTGTAATAGTCAGTTTATCACTTTTTCCCCCCTCTTGGATTACCCATCGCCATTTTTCGAAAACTTGGGGTAGAAACTTCTTTTTGAGGGTGTCTAATGGTATAAAACTTTGATCGATCTTTGAGGGAAACGGGAGAAGGTAATTAAAAACCTTCTCAATATTATTTTCTAATTCTTTAGATAGATCATTATTTTTATCGAAATTTCTAATAAATTCACAAAACATTTCACGTTTAAGAAAAATTTCAGTCCATTCTTGAGCTAATGAGCCTTTTTGAAGCATTTTTTCAATAAGGAATTGCTTTATCTCGTCAATTAATGCTATATAATTGGTTAGGAAGGCTCTCATTTCCAAATATAACATTTAATGGGGCTTGAAATTTCTTTTTAGTAACAACCTTTCCCAAAAATGTAATTACCTAATTATTCAAAGTCAGAAAATGGGATTATTTCTTCGATAAAAAGTTTATAATTGATAGAATTTTAACTTGGTGAAAGTTGTTGGAAAGAAAACAAGGGTTGATCAGTGTTTACGACAAAACTGGAATAATAGATTTTTGTAAGAGGATTTCATCTCATTTTAACCTTATTAGTACCGGGAAAACCGCTGATCTTCTGGAATCTTCCAACATTCAAGTTAAAACTGTATCTGATTTCACTAAATACCCCGAAATTTTAGGAGGACGTGTTAAGACCTTACATCCCAGTATAATGGGAGGAATTCTTGGTAAAAAAGACCAATTTTCAGAAATGCGAAAAATGGAGATACAACCTTTTGGGTTAGTTGTTGTGAATCTCTATCCATTCCAAAAAACGATTAACCAAACCCATGAACTGTCTGATGCTTTAGAAAATATCGATATTGGAGGTGTTACTCTCCTTCGAGCCGCAGCTAAAAACTTCCACGAAGTTATTGTAATATGTTCTCCTTTAGATTATGAATCCGTAGCTGAAGCAATAATAAATGAGTCAATCACCCTTGAACAGCGAAAAGAATTAGCAAAAAAAGCCTTTCTTCATACTGCAAAATACGATGCAGCAATCAGTAGATATTTTGTTGATCTTACTGAAGATGAATTTCCTTCTGATCTGGTCTTAGATTTTGAAAACCCTCAGGAGTTACGTTATGGGGAAAATTGGCATCAAAAGGCGAAATATTATCTTTTTCCCCAAACAGATCCTTTCTATAAACAACTACACGGAAAATTAGTCTCGTTGAATAATCTGTTAGATTTTCAAACAACTACCGGTTTATTTTCAGATTTTGATGAACCAGCTTGTGCGATAATTAAGCATACCAGCCCTTGTGGTTTTGCAACTACTGACGACGTTGAGACTGCCTTTGATCATGCTTTTGAAACAGACAAACTTTCAGCATTTGGTTCAGCAATGGGCTTTAATAGGCCAATTACGGAAGGATTGGCCAAAAAGCTAAACGCGATGTTTGTTGATGCAATCATAGCGCCTAAATATGATGAAGAAGCCTTCAAAATACTAACAAGAAAAGAAAAAATTGTGCTTTGCGAATATAGAGAACATGAAATTCCACAACAAGCGATCAGAGTGATATGTAATGGTGCTCTAGTGCAATCAACGGATAAACATAAACTAACAGAACAAGACCTGAAAGTAGTTACAAAAAAGAAACCCACACCTCAAGAAACAATCGATTTAATCTTTGCGTGGAGAGTTGTCAAACATGTAAAATCCAATTCTGCTGTCATAAGTACCAGAACACGTACTCTTGGAATTGGAATGGGACAAACCTCAAGGATAGATGCAGTTGAATTGGCATTAAAACGTGCGAAAGAAAGAGCTAAAGGTGCAGTAATGGCATCAGATGCCTTTTTCCCCTATAGAGACTCGGTGGATGCTGCAGTGCAAAAGGGTGTTACTGCAATAATCGCACCAGGTGGATCAATTCGAGATAGCGAATCAATTGAAGCAGCAGATGAAGCTGAAATCGCTATGATTTGGACAGGTGTCAGATCATTTTTACATTAAACTTCTAATGAGGAGCAATTTGATTTAACCTAACATTCAGTATTTTTGGCAACATTGATCAATATGTTGTTCGGAGGGTCTTTTCAGCAATGTTACTCATTTGCCAAAAAAGATTCCATACTTCTTTCCCTTGTGATGATTCTTGTTTGATCAATTTTACTAAGCTCATGAGAAGAGCGTGATGACGTCTTTCTTCACTAAGAAGATATTTTAACAGTTGAGCAACCATTTCATTTTCTATCTTAGTAAAATCAAGAGAATCAAGGATTTTGATTCCTTCCTCTTCCACTTCTATATGTGATCCAATACGCTTGCCAATCTCATCTTTATCCTGATCACTTAATGACAGATCATCTTCCAAAAGAAGTTTAAGGGCGGTATTTAAAATAAGAGAGTGTTGTTTTGAATCCATAATGACAAAAGTCAATAAAGTGTGTATTAATATGTTATTTACGTTTTCTATACTCTTTTCTGCAGCAATTAGCATTTTATTTTCAATACCAAGCAGTTTAGTAAGTTCAAATTCAAGATTAGTCTCTTCCAAAGTAATCAAGACCTCTTAATAATATTTATAATGACTAACACATAAGTATCAAGGAATTAAAACATTGACGAAATTATACAATTAAGCATTCTCAACCAGTGAAGATCTTTGGGGTTATCAACTGTTGCTTATTTATAATCAAATATTATCAAATCTTTCTTTGTTTAAACTTTTAATCACCTGTCTGGTTTGAGGGTTTAAAAACAAGTACAGCATTTATCAGGATGAGACTGGTAAGTTGTTGGTACGGCAAGCCTATCGTTATGAGTTGAAACCGAA
The DNA here is from genome assembly GCA_016839955.1 of Candidatus Hodarchaeota archaeon. Next base: position 6,338 of record JAEOTI010000528.1, read on the forward strand.
TAGAGTCCAACAAACCTTGCTGACCAAACATGCCGGAGTTGCTCGGTTTGCTTATAATTGGGGCTTG
>JAEOTI010000529.1 GCA_016839955.1 Candidatus Hodarchaeota archaeon
AAACCAGCAGAAGGGATTGAAGCAAAAATACTAATTGTATTGGATGAAGCGGGAATCTTTTTCAGTGCATCAGACGCAAGAATTGGAGAATTATTGTCTGCAGCTGAATGGGTTGATACACCGAAAAATGAAAGCAGAATAAATATGATATTTAACGCACAACAAAGTTTGAAAAGGCATCTAGAAAAAGCTAAGACTGATATCGATTTCCGAAAAGCTGAACAACGCTTTAAACGATGGTTTTTAGGAAAAGAAAACATTAAAACGGTTGTTGTAAAGAGATGGTTAAAAAAAGACACTCAAGATTCAGGAAAACGACTATATGATTTAATTGATACTAAATATCCTAATATTATTGATGCTAGTCAAATTGAAACTATTAAAGATCCAAAACAAGACTACATTAAACCAAAAAGGGGAGAAATCCTTGAAACATATCCATTCTTACCCTATCAATTTCCAATGATGATACAAATTACTCAGAAATTGATTGAAGAAAAAATAGTGGAAGAGGAATATGGAGGAAAAACGCGCTCAATTTTAGTCATGACCAGAGATATCTTAAACAATAAATCTCCATATTCAGATAATCTGCATTTTGTGGATGAGAAATATTCTTCTTTTATTAATTCTTCTCAAATCTTCGATACGATGCTTTATACCTTAAAACAACGAAGTGAAGATCAATTTAATTTAGTGCATAAAACAGACTTGTTAAATGAAAAAGACCAAAAAGTATTTACTAAAGAAGAATTAAATCTACCAATCGCCTTCAAGGATGTAGCAAAAACAGTCTATCTTTTCCGTTTTGTAGAACAAATTTATGCCAATGATGAAAATATTGCCAAGGCACTCTTCAATTCTGTTGAAAATCCTCCTAATCTTTATTTAGAAAAAGTAAAGAAACTAGTTGATATTTTAAAGAAGAAAGGCTATATAAGTTATACAAAACGAGATGTTACCGATGAAGAGGGAAATGTAAAGACAGTATGGGAGTATAAAATAGCTACTGAAGAAGAAATGAAGTTTACTGAATTTTCTTATAAATATCCGGCAAGTAAGGAAGATGTAAAGAATACTCTTTTTGATTTTTTCAAAAAAGGAGAAGGAAAAAGTTTAATTAACTTTAAAGATCAAATAAATCTTCCCACTATAATTGGGAAAGCCAATCAGGAATATAAATTAAAAACAGCAATAAAAAAGAAAATATCCTGGATTATTGACCCCGATCTTGAAACAATATTAGGACAGATAGAGGAAAATAAAGTCATAATTTGCTTAATGAGTCCTCTCTACCTCTTAAAACAGGATCTTTCCAGATTAGAGAAACAAATTGTAATTCTGGTAACAAAAGCTTTCAAAAAGAATCAAATACTGTTTTTCGTGACTCCATCACTAGCCCAAACAATAGATACGGTCGAAAGACTATACAATTATCTTGAAGAGAATTTAAAGCAAATCTATCAAATTGATCAAGGATTATCAAACTATAAGAATCCCAGTCCAGTTCTAGTTCAAACATTTGGCCACAGAAAGGAAGATATTGAAAAAGATCTGCTAAAACAGTTAACTACAGTTTACAGGGAAGGATCACTTTTCTATTCTGATGGAGTTCAAACAAAAATCGGAAGAGACAATATCGATTCAATTATTTTAAATTCATTGAAAGTAAATTTTTCCAAAATAAATACTTATGCTTATCTTGGGCAGGTTAACGTATCTAAAAATGATCTTAAAACGATCCTCACATGGGATCCAAAGAAGAAAGTAGCAATCCCTAAACATCTAAAGAAACCACCGAAATATAATCCTGAATATCTCCCAATATTTTCTGAAGATGATGATTTGCAACCAAATCAATCAGAACAATATGCTCATTTAGATCGCGAATTTAAAAAATTAACAAAAGCAGGAGCAACAGAAGTGTCTGGGAGTAAATTTTTGGAAATTTTCACTAATTCACCTTATTCTTGGAATGAAGTTACAATTCTTACTACTATTGCTGCTTTAGTAAAAAATAATGAATGGGAAGTGAAACATAACAACCAAATAAAAACTCCTGAAGTTGAAAATATCATAACAGCTTTTACTGATCCAAAGAAAAAGTATGAGAAATTTAGTGATTTAAGGTTTCTAATTGCAGAAAAATTAACACAAGAACAACTAATAAATGCAAAGAATGTATTAGAGAAGGTCTTTAATCAAGCAATATCTTCTCCTGGTTATGATTTCATAAATGAAGGTATATTAACAAGTTTAAATGAATTAGATCTTTTATTAGCGGGAGTAAAAAGCGATATTGAACATTTAGAATTTAATAAGGAATTTCTAGAGAATGTTACTCAATTTCAATCTTTCACTTCAACCATATTAAAATCAAAAAGGCTGATTGAGAGAATAAGGAAATTCTTATCTACATTTGAACCAATATACAATGATGAAAGCAAATTTGAGGATTATAAAGAAACTAGAAAGATACTTTTCAGATTACAAGAATTAATAGAAAAGAATGAGCTAAATAAGTATCTATACTTGAAAGAATTTCTGATAACAAGTTTTAATGACTGGATAAATACAGAAACAGGTATTTCGAACAGAAGTCAACTGATTGAAGACCAACAACACGTGCTAGAGTCTTTGAAGGAACCCTCCATCCTATATGACAAGGAATGGGGGGAATTATGGCAAAAAAGAGCGCAGGTTTGGAAACAATACTGGGAAATGTATCAACAACTACATGCAAAAGTCATGAAAGATATAAACAATACTGAATATGCAATAAAGCAAGATGAAAACTATTCAAAATTAGAGAAGGAAAAAGAAAACGAATTACTAACAGTTTTTACATGTAAATCAACAATAGAAATTCCAAAAGAGTTGGAGGATAAACAGTTCACCTGTCAGCAGTGTAAATGCTCCTATTCAGTTTTGAAGCTCCGAGAACAGCAAGTGAAAGAGAAGATTGATGAAATAAAAGCAATTCTCAAAGCTATTTCGACTCAACCAACAGATCAAGAAAAGCGAATGTGGGAAAATTACAAAGAGCTCCATAATAAAATAAGAACACTTAATACTGATCTAGAAACGTATAAAGAAACATTTAATGATGATGAGGAAAAAATAAAAGAGCTCAATGCTATTCAACAATATATATACACTGAATTTCCTAAATTTAAGTTAAACCATGGTTGTTCCGAAAATCCTATTGATTGGAAACATGAACAGCAGAAATGTACAGAATGTAATTACCTATATGAAGAATTAATTGATATCGAGTATTATTTAAGAACAAAATTAGAGCAGATTATTCCAGAGGATTATATCACACTACCTGTTGAAGAACAAATCAACGTTGAATATCAGTCAGAAACTGATTTACACGGTGTTTTAGAAGATAAGACAACAAAAGTTTCAAAAATTTTGACGCAATATCTTCTACAAACAAAGAAGAAAAAATACAAGTTTAAAGTATCTATTAAGATAGAGCGGGGGGATTAAATTTCTAGAAACAGCCCAGAAGAATGAATTAAAGTCATTAATTGAAAGTGTAAAAGATACTTTAGAGCATCATTTCTCTGAAAAATTAATGAATATGGGGATACAGCAGGAAACATCTGATTTCATCCCTTTTGAAGAATTAATAAAATATGAATTGTTAGAATCAGATAATCCTAAAGAGCTTAAGAAAAAACAGGAAGAGTTCAAAGCACTAATAAATACGGTTCATTCAATTATCCAGCAAGAGGCTAAAGTTTTAGGGGATTGGAAAGAAAGTTATCACTGGTATGTCGATAGACTCGTTTATACATTCTTTAACCGTGTGTTTGCAGTAAGAATATTAGAAGAACTTGAACTCTTAAAAGAATCTACATTCGTCCCCCAACCAGATCTTGGTAATCGCTCTGCTCGGATGGCAAAAATTCAAGAAAAATTTCCCAGGAAAACACTTGAAGAATGGTATGTTAATTTATTAGATGATGTCTTTCAAGAGATTAGTAATGACATTAAAGTACTTTTTGATGAGACTGATCCCTCCCTAAGAATCTGGCCAGATGATGATGTAATTGAGCGTATAATTCATGAAATAAATACCTTAGATACAGATATTTATAAAGCTGAAGATTGTATTGGCTGGTTTTATCATTATTATGTGTTGAAGTTTCGTAAAGGGTATAAAACCATGAGTTCTCATGGACAAAAAAGTCCCAAAAACCCTTACTATTTATCTATTCTCAACACAGTTTACACACCCCGTTGGATGGTAAGAATCTTACTCGAAAATTCTCTGGGCCATTGGTGGTTAAAAAAAAATCCAACTTCATCAATTTTAACTGATAGCCCGTATTTTATCAAAAAAATTCCACATGATATTGAGAATCCAGTTGATAGATTGGAAAAGCTTAAAATCTTAGACCCAGCCTGTGGATCTGGAAATTTCCTTATATATACACTTAATCTGTTATTTCAAATGTATCAGGAAGAGTATCCTGAAAGATCATGTTCATCCATCATCACAAGTATCTTAACCCGTAATTTATTTGGTATTGATATTAATAGACGACCAGCACAACTTTCTGGTCTAGCTTTATATATTATGGCTAAACGTTTATTGAAAGAACATGCTCCATCTGAATTAAAATCTTTTCAAATGCCAAATGTAAACATAATTTGTTGTGATATTCGTACTCCACCTAGTAAAGAAAAAACAATGTTATTGCAAGAGATACCAGATCATTTAAAAAAATTCATCAAAGATGTCGACAACCTCTTTAATAATGCAGATCAACTTGGATCATTAATAGACATTAGAGGTTTAAAGAAGCAGTACGAAGACATAGAAAAGGAAGAGCTTAAGAAACCAAAACAAATAAAATTAGATGAATTTGTCAATAAAAACAAAAAGTCCAAAAAAATACAAATTAATGGTATTACATCTGTTATCGATAAAATTATAACATCTCAACAAGGCCAGGATATTGGTTTACAATTATTTGGCAAACAAACAAGAAACGCTTTGACTTTAGCACAAGTTTTAATGAAGAAATATGATATTATAACGACAAATCCACCCTTTGGTTTAATGATTGATGAAACCAAAGATCAATTGAAAAAATTGTATCCTAATTCTTCAAGTGATCTGATATCAGCTTTTATAGATCAAGCACTTAGATTAACTAGACAAAATGGATTCATAACCATGGTGGCGGATTTCTCTTTCCTCCATCTACCTAAATTTGAGAAATTTAGGAGAAAAATCTTATTAGAAAAATCCTACATTGAATTTCTTTTTATGATTGGTCAAGGTGCTTTACCAGATTCAGGAAACCGACCAGTCCTGTTTATTATTAGGGATTCAAATCATAGAGACGAAATTTATGGATTCTACCGTTATATTGATATAATAGATAAAACTAGAGACTTTGAAAAAGAGATCAAAGAGGATATTGAGAATATAAATAACTGGACCGAAAAAGAACCTATACCGGAAGGATGGAGTCAGATTGCTCAACAGCGGTTTTTAACTCTTCCACGAGCAGTCATTGATCTAAATATCACAGAAAAATATAAATATCTTTTGGAATTCTTTCAGCAATATCCTCGCTTAGATATTAGTCAAATCCAAAAAAAATTTAGGAAAGATTTACCAAAACAGCATATTACACGATGTTATACAGGTATCCAAACAGGGAAAAATGATATTTTTGTAAGATATTGGTTTGAAGTAAAAAAAGACCACATAAGGAAAGCTGAATCCTTCACTAGTTTAGCAGAAGTTCCAAATGAAATATACTGTCAGTATATTCCATTTTCAAAGGGCGGTGGAGATATAAGGTACTACCTAAGCAATGGTTTTATTTTATGGTGGAGTCAAGACTCAATAAGGGAAATGAATAAATTATCTAGCGGTTTTCCCAATGTTAGTTTATTAACAAAAACTCATTTACATTGGTCTTATAATTCGGGTAAACCTAGAGGAAGATTTTGTATTTCACAATCTAAATTCTTAAGAACCGCTGCTTCTATGGGTATTCACATTCTGGACGACCAAATTGATAGATTTACACTTTTGGCGTATCTAAATTCGTATTATAGTGTCTTTTTTGTACGGTTACAGACAAAAAAAAGAAGTTGGGAAGGTGGGAATGTTGCTAGAATCCCAATTCCAATTGATTTTTTGAAAAAGATTTCAAAGATGCTTTCCAGTTTATCTGAAGAATCTTATAAACTCCGTCAAGATTGGGATACTGGTTATCCAATGTCACCAATATTTACAGAATCACTAATTGATAAAGTAATCATACCTAATCCAACAATTCAAGATCCTGGCACTCCTAAAACAAGACATCCCTTTTGTGAAGAATATGAATCATGTAAAAGTGAGGTTGCTATCAATATATCTAAAATTCATGTATCCTCAAAAACTACAAATGTAAGAAATTTGTTAGATGCAGTAGAAGAACGTTTTGAATTGTTAACTTCAAGATTATTTGTAATTGATGAATCAATAAACAATATTTTATATCAATTAATTGATGAAAAGACTCAAAATGCTCTTAAAGATTACTATAATACTTTTGTAGGGGAAACCAAATTCTATCCTGAACAAGATAAATGGTTACAAGATTTTCTAATGGCAAACCTTATTCCAATCGTGAAAAACTCTAATAAGGGTGTTATTCTTCTTAAAAGTCAGAAAGAAGATGAACAAGGGTTATATGAGAAATTTATTGATTTATTATGCCTGAAATTCTCTCGTGATATTAATTCAATTCAACCAAACATAAAAGAGCTAGAAGAATTGCTAGGTAAACCTCTTCTGCAATGGATTGCTGAAGATTTCTTTTTCTATCATTGTCAACGATTTGGAGGCCGTCCCATTGTTTGGCAATTTTCTTCACGATCTAATTTGAAAACTGATTCAGCTATAGATCTATTTGTTGATTATCACCAAATAAATAATTCAACTCTATCCTTGATTCGGGTTGATTATGTTCAACCAATAATTAAAAGTCTTGAACGTCGTAAGGAGATGGAGACACTTTCCACAGATGAATACTACAAAATTGATGAAATAAAAGTCTTTTTAAAAGCCATTTTAGAATTAGAAAACGGTTATAGTCAAATTCCTACCCCAAATACCTTAACTGGAAAACGAGCTCGTCCTGGGGCTGGTGATGACAAAACTTGGGAATGGGTCTTTACTGAAGCTCAAAAGATTATTCAAAATGGGTATAAACCAGATCATTTCAAAGGTGTTCTTGTTAATCTTGTACCTTTGTGTTTAAAAATTCCTGGAAGTAAACAGTATGAATTAAAAAAAGAATGGAAATATCTTTGCCCCAAGGGAACTATCAAACAAATCCTAAAAAAAATCGATGCTTTGGATCAATTACGTGAAAGATAAGTGGAAATCATGTCTGTCAACTCACGAACTGATACTCTTTCAACATTTCTGGTTTCATCTTTCTTTGTTGATAATCAAAATGACTTCCAAATCATTTATGATAAATTAGCGATCTTAAAAGCATTTTTTGAGACAGAAAAGTCTAATCATGAAAATATACATACTCTGATCATTGATTCCACTGAATCTCCAAGTGAATTCCTCTTAAGAGATCAAATTGCTTCAGATTTTGATGATAGTACAGGATGGTATAAACATAAATGGATTATCTATATCTATGGACAATTTACTAGTAATATTGAAACATTTGATTCATTCCTTTATTATTCAAGAATTGGAAAACAATACAAATTCGAATCACTAGTAGATATACTATTTACATTGCCAAATAATCCATTATCCTCAAAAAAAGGAACTTTTGTCCTTGAAACAGCTTCAGAATTGAACGAAATTATTCTCCCTAAATTATTGAGTATTCCATTAAATTGTTTTATCACAAAAACAGGGGAATTATCGGAAGCTGCTATTTGGATAGGTTATCTTTCCTTTTTGTCTGATGAGTTTAGATATTTTCAAGAAGTTTCCCCAATTTGGAATGAAAAAGTTATTACGGGAAAATTATTCACTATTGAAGACGTTGTGTTAGAATTAATTCGCTTTAATGACCCAACAGACTCTTATACTGCTGATGAAATTCCATCATTCTTCGATAAGTTATTGAATTATGTTTTTACTTCATTAAAAATTGTACAACTGGTTAATAGCACTTTATCAGTTGATGAAAAAATTAAGAGACTTATTCCTTCTCTTTATCAAGCAGCTGCAAAGTTAAAGGTTAAGGAAAAAGAAAAAAAAGATTCTTCCTTAGAATCATATTTTACAGATGCAAAAAAGGAAGCAAAGAAGTTAGCTTCTAAAATAGTCACTTCTTGGATCAATCATTCTGATAGATTAATACTTAAACGATTTCAACAATGGATGGAGATTCTAAGAAAAGAGCTACCTCCTATCATCATAAATGAAGAGAATTTAGTTGAATATCGAAATTCTTTTTCCTTTACTGGTATGATTGATATTGTTTTAATGAATTATCTCTTAGAAAATCAAGTGCAATCTAACACGACCATAAAAGAATGGAATACTACTATTCAAGAGGTAGTGAAGACCCGAAAAGCGTTGTGGATAAAATATGGCCGTTTATGGTGGGAACAAAAACATATATTCCAAACTTCCACTCATTCAACATCTATGAGAGAAATTTGGCATACGATTATAGCTATCGGTCGAATATTTTTATATAAATTTGATGAATCGCTTTCATGGGAACAACTAGAATCTCAGGCATGGAAGATAGAAAAAAACTCCTTTAATATGTTAAATCCTAATACAGCTGAAATGATTATTAATCTCGAATCTTTTCAAAATATCAAGGAGCATTATATTAAAGCGATTATTCAAATAGAAGATTTAATTCATCAATTTAATAGTAAATTCACTGATTATTATTTAAATCAGTTAATTAACGAACCTGATTTACTATTCGTTGGTAATTCAAACAAGATCTTCGAAGATATGATTGAAAAAATAAAGAATAATCAAGAAATCGGGATTCTTTTTTGTGATGCCTTACGAAAGGATTTGTCTATGCTTATTGACTCACATCTCCGCTCACGGTTCCAAAAAGCAAAAAATATTGTCAAGAAATTTGATATTCAAACTATTCCTTTTTTTACATATATTCCATCAAATACTGCCATTGGATGGAATGCTATTCTTAGTTACACTGGAAAAATTTCCTACAGGTTGGCTAATAACGATGTTGAACTTCTTTTCAGTGATAATAGTGGAAAAACCATTAACTTGCGAACAAGAGAGGATCGGGAAAAACAGTTAACAAAGATATTAACTCAATCAGGTAGCTCAATTGAAATTTTACCTCTTCAGCCTAGAACTATCTTTACTGAACTTCATCAGTACCGAGAAAAAGTTATTTCAAACAAATCTCGTGTTTTTATCCCAATTGTTTGGTATTCAAAAATCGATGATCATAACAAGACTCGCAATGATTTTTTTGAAAACATTAATGATTATCTAACTGAGTTAGAAGAAGTAATCTTTCAATTCCATACAAATGGAGTGACTAATATCTATATATTTGTTGACCATGGATTTACTTTTGTCAAAGATGAGGATGTCTTAGCTAAGGATAATAAACCTAAGGGTGACCTTCATTTACGTTATTGTCTATCAGATCAACATTATAATAAACATGAAAAAATTAAATTCAAAGACTGGTGTATTATTGATCCCAAGTTATACAATATACAAGTATTAGATGATCCTGAAAAGGCGGTTCAGTCAATTATAACTCCACGCGGATATAAAACTTTTAATAAAATTGGGAGCAAGACTAAATTCATTCATGGTGGTTTAAGCTTCCAAGAAAACTCAATCAATTTCATAAGATCCTATTGTGAGATGTATCCTAGTGTGAAAGTAGTATCTTTCGAACCATTTAGTCATCCATCATATCCTGATTCTGAAGGAGAATTGATTTATGAATTAAAGAAATTTCATAACATTAATTATCTTGAATTACGTGTAAAAGGATCTGAACCAATTAAGGGTGAGAAACATAAACCAATTAAAATTAAATTAATATGTGACAACCACTCAGTAGAAGTGGATCCCAAAACAAGTAAGATTTTGAAGTCTGGAGATGTAATTAATTTCAAATTAAGTTTTCCTGACAAAGTAACAATTTCACAGATCATTGTATCAGTTATTGATTCACAAAATCTCCTTCTTGCTAAACGAGAATTTAAACTTCAACCTATTCTCTATAGTGCAGGATTTGATGATTTTTAACAATTAATGAGTAAAAGAGGTTATTAGGATTAAATTAGATGAATTAGATAAGAAGATCTTAGAAACTTTTCCTGGATTAGTTGTACGTAAAGATCTTTCTGCGAAATTAAAAGGTGCCTTTCCCATTCCAACATACGTCTTGGAATTTTTATTGGGTCGGTATTGTTCAAGTCCTGATGATGAAGTCATTCATCATGGATTAGATAAAGTTCGATCCCTATTAGAAGAACATTATGTTAATCCTGAAAAAGTGGAATTAATAAAGTCTCAAATACGAACATTTGGGGAATATAAAGTTTTAGACCGATTTAAATTGCGTTTAGTACCATCCGAAGATACCTACTGGGGAGAATTAGCTGGTTTAAATCTCAGACATATTCATATAACAGAAGATCTAGTTTATGATAATGAAAGATTGTTATTAGATGGTGTCTGGGGAATAATCACTTTGGGATACGATTCTTCTCTTTCTAGACGAGGAAAAGTAGAACCATTTATTCTTAAACATTTTCAACCAGTTCAACTAAGTGGGAATCTTGCTGAAAGATTACTGGAACATAGAAAAGAATTTACTGAGACTGAATGGATAGATATTCTTTTAAGATCTGTTGGATTAGAACCAGAAAAGTTTAATCCACGACAGCAGATGCATTTAATTGCTCGTTTAATTCCTTTTGTCGAACATAATATTAACTTCGTTGAATTTGGGCCACGATCCACTGGTAAATCATTTGCATATCGTGAGTTATCCCCTCACAGTATTTTGATAAGTGGGGGAGAGACATCTATCGCTAATCTTTTTTCATCAAATGTCGGTCCAGGAAAAACTGGATTAGTTACACACTTTGATCTTGTAGCATTCGATGAAGTCTCTGGATTAGTTCGTTTTAAAAATGCTCAACAATTACAAATCTTCAAAGATTATATGGAATCAGGTACTTTTTCACGAGGAAAAGGAGAATTTACAGGACGAGCTTCCCTTGTTTTTGTTGGAAATTTCGATCAAGATGTCCAGACTGCTTTACAAAGTCATCACTTATTTCTTCCTTTTCCAGCTCAAATGCATGATTTAGCTTTTCTTGATCGCTTTCACATGTATCTTCCTGGGTGGGAATTGCCGCGATTCCAGTCCGAAATGTTTACTGGCCATTTTGGATTCATTGTTGATTTAATAGCTGAATTTTTTCAATTAATGCGCAACAAATCATTCCACCAGGAGATTGAAAATCAGATTACTTGGGGGGAAGAGATAGATCAAAGAGATAGAGTTCGTATCAGAGCTTTGTCTTCTGGTCTTCTCAAACTACTTTATCCAGATGGCAAATTCACAACTGAACAACTAGAACATTGTTTACAGCTAGCTGTAGAATATCGTCGTCGTGTTAAAGAACAACTTCGTAAAATGGGCTCTGTTGAGTTTAGAAAAACCAACCTTTCATATTTCCTCAAGGGAACTGATGAAGAGGTAATTGTTACGACTCCTGAACTTGAATTAGCCAAAAAATAGTCCCCCTTGGAAGGCATTGATAAACATGGTATTGGTTTTACCATTGGAAAAAATGAATATGGTCGTTATGTGTTATATCGTATAGAGGTTGGGTTAAGAAAGGGTAGAGGGACTTGGAATGCGACTGGATTAGCAGGTAAACCAATAAGAGAGGCATTAATCACTGTTAGGGATTATGTGAAAGCCAATTTGAAGCTTGTTGAACCAGAAATCGAAGAGTATGCAATAAATAACTATAATGTTCATGTTCAAGTAGTAGACTTAATGAAAACACACGAAGGGTCACAAACAGGATTAGGGTTCTTTATTTCAGTACTTTCAGCTTTTACTAAGATTCTTCTCCTGCCAAAAACAATAATTGTCGGTGAAATGACGATTAGTGGGGGAATCATCCCTATCCAAAACGTTGCAGAAATCATATTGATTGCAAAGGAGAGTAAAGCGAAAAGATTATTACTTCCTGAAATATCTAAACCTTTATTATCGACTGTTCCACCAGATATTCTTGAGGATATTGACATTAAGTTTTTTTCTGATCCAATAGAAACTTGGAACCTAGCCAAAAGTGACATTCAAGTGGAAGATTCTGAAGGGGTAGCTGAAGTAATTCCAGAAGTAGATTCACCTATTGAAGAAACAATAGAGGAAACAATACATACAGGAATTTTAACTGAACCTGAGAATAAAAATATCGTTGTAGATGGGAATAATGTTGCTTATTACGGTGAGAAAGATAGAATTGCCATTTCAAAGAAACTAGTAATATTATATCAATGGCTAAAGAATACATATGGATTTAATGTGAAGATTTTTGTTAGTTCGGCTCTAAAGTACTTTTCGGAAGATTTTGAAGTGTTGGTTGATCTATTTCTTAGAGACATCGTTCAAGAAACACCAGCAGGATCCTCGGATGATTATCACATTATTAATTATGCAATCCAAACAGACTCATTAATCCTATCTAATGATCAGTTTAAAGATTGGAAAGTAAAATATCCTCAATTGAATGATGAAATAAACAATCGAAGGGTAACTTATCTCTGGGATCCTCGACAAAAAAGATTTTTCATTGGAGAGTTTCCCAATACAAATTAAGAATATCATTTTAGGTTAGCGGGATTTATCATCCCTATTACAAAGGACGATTGATTTCATAAGAGGTTGAATTAGTTATGTCTGAAGATATTTTAATAGAGGCATCAACAGAAACCAAACATTGGTTGGATTTAGTTGAAAAAAGAATTAAAAAAGAGATAGATCCCCAATTATACCTTAAATGTCATAAATACTGGGCATCTTTGAGAAAAAAAGGTGAAAGAAGAGTTTTAGCTTTCTTTAATCCTAGAAAGGATTATATCCGTGTTTTTCTAAAATTTTCTAAAGCTTCAAGTAATTTGATTGAAAAAAGTCCATCAACAAAGACTTGGGGAGAATATTTTCCAGGGATTTTTCATATTAGAAAAGAAGAACATATAAATCAAGTTATTAGGATTACTAACTCGCTCTATACTCTGAATTTTAGGCTTGTTGAAGAAAATGAAGTGGAAAAAACATTGATTGATATAGCTAACAATATTAAATCTTTGCATGAGGATATTATGGTTCAATTTGAAATTGACAGGATTTTAAATATATTAAGTGAGTTTGAAATAAGAAAAAATCCTGAAAAAGTCATGAAAAAAGTATTTTCTAATATAAAAAGATTAGATAAATCACCAAAAGAGTATGAAGAATTTCTAAAAAATCTCAATGCTGCATTAAAATTAAAAGAGGAATATTACGAGATATTTAAAAAAACAAAGAGAGAAAAATTCTTATCTGCCTTAGATAAAGCTTCAAATGAGATTTTTGGAGGCGCCTTGAGGGAATTAGGAAGTTTGATAGTAGAGTGTTTCAAAGATGCTATTGATCGATGACCTAAAACTGCAATGCAATTAATGATTCTATTATTATAATTTTTATTATTCAAAAGTTATTAGGAATAATGAAAATAACTTCATCGAAGTCCTTACAGTTATATTTATTGCTTCGTAAATGCGAATTAACCAACGAATAGCGAAATAGTGCATGAAATCTAATTTTTCTTTATTTTTCCTTTATATAGGAGCGCCGCGCGGAATTGCGCGCATTTCTATAAAAACCTAGGAAACACCCCCTAGGCCATAAATCTGGGCACGAAACGTGTTATAATACTGCTCCCAGGCAGTGGTCGCAAGAAGTAGGTCATC
>JAEOTI010000530.1 GCA_016839955.1 Candidatus Hodarchaeota archaeon
ATTAGAAAAATTTGTACAGAAGGATTGTACCTTGTTATACCAATACGAGATCACCCTGACGTTGAGGAGCCTATTTTTTTTGATGTGATGTATTCACTAAGAGTCAAAGATCTAAAAAGAGAGCTTGAACCTGGATTAGGAAAGTTTAAAGTTGCTAGAAGATGGATAAGAAATGATTCTAGTTTACCCAGTGGTGCAGAAATTGCGTTTGCAATTAGATGGATCTAATTAAAATAAACTATCAGGATTAGACAATAAACCTCATTGAAAAACTATGGAGGTGAGATAGAAAGAAAATGCTAAGATTACGCAAAGAGATTCATAAGCACCCAATGCGGCTGGTTATTTTTTCACTCTTGTTTCTTTTCCCTATTATCACTTTTGCGGTATTTCTAGCTTTGGAGGCTATTGAACAAAGCAATCAGATTTCAACTTCAATCGAAAGCAAGATTGCCTCAACTTCGGAGCAAATCGACTCTGCTTCAACTCCAGAACAGAGTAAGCCCGTCTCGACTTCAGGTAATATGAATACTCTTTTCAAATTTTCAATAGGTTTTTTCATTATTTTTGTAGCATTACTTTTGTTGGCCTCGGAGAAAGGATTCTTGCGTGGGTTTTCCAATTGGATTCATGGGATGATTGATCCTCTAATTACCGCGGCTCCACTTGGCATGTTTGTAAGCATGATTTACTTGTTTATACTCACAAATACACAAGCGAGTGATTTCGCGTTACATTTTGGCTCTGCCACAGGACTTTATGTCGTTTTTGTGGGTCTTTTTGTTGCATTTCATGGTATATATACTGAAAAAACACTGATATTGGATATTGATACATTTATGGATCATATAATTGAGGATATAGATAACATAGAGGGAAGATTTTTTTGGTGTTACCCAGGTCTGTCTTTTGGTTCTGTATCTGCAAAAGGTGATAGGTATCAAGATTTTAGACAGAAGTTACTCGAAATTTTCGTGAAGAAAAAAATTAGGAAGGAAGTTTATGTGTTTGCTGAACCCGAAATACTGCTGCTATATGAAGCTTATAAAAGAAACGCCACAAAGATTAAAGATGTTTCAACACAAGAAAAAGAGTTAAATCAAATAAATGAAGCCATAGATGATTCCATATTGTTTATACGAATTTTCAAATGGGGACAAGGTGATAAATTGGATCCGGATTTGGAGAATAAAATAGGTTCGACTATTGGGCAATACGTAAAGAAGGGAAAAAGGAAGAAAGAAGAAGACATAAACCAATATCGCGTTAACTTTACCTATAACGCAAGCTATCCTGCTTTTCGTTTTCAAGTAGTAATTATTGATGACAAAATTTACGTCCTAACACCTTTTGGTCTTCCTCAACGATTCGGAGACGTTTACGAATTTACACATAATCCAGACCTTGAACATCCAGTAGATTTTCATGTGACCAGGATAGTAAGTGAAATATCAGCAGAGGTTCTAATTGATCAAATTAGAAAAGAGTATGAAAAAATTACACAGATAGAAGCAGAAAAACAAATTCGAACTAAGAAAGGAGGATTAGAATGAAATTTAAAAGTTGTTTAATTATTATGTTTTTTATTTTCTTTATTTTTACAATCTTCTGCTCGAAGGAGGATCAGAGGGTAAAAGAAATAGAAATCGCAATTTTCCAAATTGTTGATTATGAATTGATTGCAAATATGCGTGAAGCTTTTGCGGAAGAAATTTTAAGTTCTGATTTTGCTGAAAAGCATAAAATTAATATACTTCCTTATAGAGATGCGCATAATGATGTTAATCTAACTAATCAAATAGCAGATCAAATTATCGCAGAAAAACCAGATCTGATCTATGTTTTAGGGACACCTGCGGCACAGGCTGTAGTCCAACGAACATCAACAATTCCCATTGTTCAAGGTGCGGTAACAGATCCAGTTGAAGCAAAAATGGATAAATCATGGGACGATTCTGGTAGCAACTAACCAGCATCAAAGGATATTCCACCTGTAAACAGAGCGTTTGGTCTGTTGAAAATGATGTTGCCGGAGGTAAAAAAAATCGGAGCTGTTTACAACTCCGGTGAGGATAATTCTGTTGCTCTTATGAAAAGGGTAAGGCCTGTTCTTGATTCGCTTGGGTATGGATTAATTGAGCGGCCCGTAACAGGTACTGCTGAGGTTACTACCTCTACTTCGGCATTAATCGGGAAGGCTGATCTTATCTATATAACCACTGATAATACCGTTATTGCTGCATTACCATCGTTGCTTGAGGTAGCAAGGGATAATTAAATACCTGTCATGGCTTCAACGAAAGAGGACGTTAAGAAAGGTGCTTTATTTGCATTAGGTGCTAGTTATGACGAGCTTTCACGCATCGCAGCAAGAATAACCATAAGAATTCTGGAAGGAGAAAATCCAGCAAATATTCCTATTGCATTTGCAGAAAATCCTTATTTGTATTGGAATCATGGCAAGGCGAAAGAATTGGGAATTAAGTTACCGGATGATATTAAACAAATGGTTCATACCTGGTTTGAAAACCAAACAGAAATCCCAGAACCTTACTAGGAGTTAAAAATAGAAGAACTGATATACAAATTTTTGTCCGCACTGTCACAGGGATGTGCGTTTGCCTTTTTCCCTTTAGGTGTAGCGGTAGCATTTAGATGGATTAAATTTCCAGATCTTACTGGTGACGGATCCTTTACATTGGGTGCAGTGGTAGCTGCCAGATTAATTAATTCAAATGTTTCGGTATGGATTGCAATGCCTCTAAGCATGTTTGCAGGGTGCATAGCGGGATTTTGCACTTATAGCATGTATCGTTATTTGAAAGTCCCTAAGATATTATCCGGGGTATTAATGATGATGGGACTATATACAGTCAATTTAAGAATATTGGGTAGACCGAACCTTCAAATTCTGCGAGAAAAAAGTGTTTTCTCTATATTACCCATCACAATTGGGAACATTTGGATTCTCTACGTACTTATAATTATTAGTGTTATGCTCATACTTGGTTGTATTCTACTTTATGTCTTTCTTGAATCTCGATCTGGATTAATCTTAAGGGTTTCAGGAGCAAATCCGAAAAGTGCAATTATTCAAGGCATTTCACCAAATAGAATATTCTGGGGTTTGGGTCTTGCTAATGCATTGATTGCTTTATCGGGTGCATTGGTAGCTCAGCGATCTTATAGTGCTGATGTTTATATGGGTGTGGGGCAGGTGATTGTTGCCATAGCAGCTCTTTTTATTGGGATGATCATCTTTAGAAAACCAAATACTGTTCATTTGATTGCAGCTAGTCTATTTGGATCCATAACTTATATGATACTAATGCAATTGGCTCTGGAAATAGGGGTAAAAGCACAGGATTTCCGACTAATAAGCACGATAATTGTACTGGCAAGTATTTTCATTGCAATAAAATCACGAAGACGTGAAACCTTAAGAAGAGGCGCTGATATATTTGGGATTGAATAGATACTATGATTAGAATTGTCAATTTAAAGAAACGATTTAGAAAGGGAGGTGGCAGGGAGGATTTTTTGCTTGATATTCCCTTAATATCATTGAAAGAAAATGAGATCGTATATTTTGTTGGTCCTAACGGTTCTGGCAAAACAACCCTTCTCTCACTCATACAGGGTCAAATTGAGTGTGATAGCGGAGAAGCATATGTTAATTTAAATAATTCAAATGAAGAGATTGATTTATTACTACTTGAACCTTTTAAACGTTCAAAATTTATCGGTTTTGTACCACAGGATAGTGACGATGTCTTAATTAATGAAATGAGTATAATTGATCATATTCTTATCGGCTTAATTCGGTCTGAAAAAGCACCATGGTTTTTCCCCAGAAGAAGAAGCGTTTTCAAAGTTGAAAAGATTATTAAACAATTTGGGATGGGTTTAGAAAAGAGATTATTTGAACCGGTTGGCAATTTATCTGGAGGTGAGAGACAGGTTCTTACTTTTTGTCTTGCCAGCTTAAGTAAACCTGTGGTTTTATTATTAGATGAATTTACTGGGGCTTTAGATCCAGAAATGGCGAGAAAGGTTTTGAATCTAGTCATCTCTTTTATTCGTAAGAATAAATTGAGTGCTATAATTGTCACTCATCGTCATAAGGAAGCTCTTGAAAATGCCGACAAAATTGTTGTGCTTCATAAAGGAAAGGTGTATAAGGAATTAACTCCTTCTGATGGAGATTTCAATGAGATTTCCTTGAAAAACATTTTTAACCAATTGTATACTAATGTTTAATTGATTTTAAATAGGTAATAACTCATGATAAAGAAACATAATTCTAATAATTTCTCTGAATGGGATGCTACTTACAGGAAACTAAAAGATGATGAGGTTCTTTGGTCAAGTATACCGGAAATCGAAGATTTTATACCAAGAGCAACGCAAGAAAATGCTATGAGAATTCTGGATGCTGGCTGTGGTGACGGCAAGAATCTCGCAGCTTTGATTAGGGTACCTCAATTTTATTGTGTTGGCTGTGATAGCTCACCTGCTGCTCTTAGAGTGTGCGAAAGAGAAACTGTGAAAAGAACCCAAGAATTCATTGAAAAAGGAGTAATTCACAAAAACAGGCAACATGAATTTTGTTTAGTTGAATGTCAACTTGAAAAAATGCCTTTTCTTGATTCTAACTTCGATGCTGCTATTTGTATTGATGTAATTAATCATAAGAGAGAACCATATAAGGTTTTCGATGAATTAAAAAGGGTCGTAAAAAAAGGTGGCCTAATTTATTTCAGTTTATTCAATATAGAAGATGAAATAATAAGTAGCGAAGATCACAAAGATGAAATGAAACCAATTCAAAACGGAATAAAGGATAGAGAATTTATCTATTCGTTTAAAAATTATAATGGTCAAGTTATTGATTATTATTTCAGATTTTTGCATGAAAGTGAAATTGAGTCATTTCTAAAACCTACTGGATTAGAAATAATTGAGAAAAAAGTAAAAAACTGGAACAATCCACCACATCCTCACTTTAGACCCTACAAGCATAACCATTGTAATCATATGGTTTTATGTAGAAATAAAAAATAAGCAATGTTGTGAGAAGATAGAAAATCACCTGCATTTGACACAGCGAGGTGGTATGGCCAGACGCGAGATCACCAAACAGTCTCCAAGGCTCACTGATAATTTATTCTCCCCACACCAAGCTCGTCAGCCAAAGAGGTCTTTAGTCATTCTTTATAGATCTATAACTCTTCCAGGATCTTTCTATGTGTTTTGAAAAACCTTACCAATCTCTCCATATTTTTTGCCGATGATCTCTTCCTTTGATTCTCCCAATTATATATGCTGGTTTCACTCACACCAATCCTTCGGGTCAAATCCTTTCGCTCCAATCCTTTCTCCAATCTCGGTCTTCTGATGAATTCCCTCAAAGTCTCTAAAAGGTATTTAGATACAGTGAAAGTTATGGCTGGAAAGGTGGAGTTTTGGTAAAAGACAGCACGGTTAGGAATTCAATACTCCAGCTAACATGAACTTGGCAGGATTGGTCAAGTAGGTGGGTTTTGTCAATCTGTTGAATTTTAGGTTATTAGCAAGAGAGACAATGAATTAGTTTAAATCC
>JAEOTI010000080.1 GCA_016839955.1 Candidatus Hodarchaeota archaeon
AAAGCAATCTCACCAACCATCTTCTCCAATAACTGCTTTTCTGAAGTGTGATGATAGTATTTTATTTGAGATTGTACTCGTGAAGAGGCAATGTTCAAGTAAGGATTATTTTTATCTGCTTCTTCTCCCCAATACATGTCAAAATATTTGTTCGCTTTGAGTAGAAGCTGTTTAATGTAGGAATTGGTTATATCTGATTTTTTTGCAGAGTACCATTGAAAACCTTTCCCCCGACAGGGATGAATCGTTACAAGACAATCATTATTATTATATCTCCAAAATATTAAAGGATAAATTCGGCATGTGATAGGTTTCAGTTTTGAGGAATGAAGTTGACAATATCCTGAGATTGTTAAGAACGGACATGAATCTCCACGAAGAATAGTATCTCCACTTTCAGTGGATTGGAAGTAATACTGGTATTCTGGAAATTTTTTTGAAAGAATTTTTTTTTCTGATCCATATAGGGGTAAATTAAACTCAGTTGCGCAGCATTTCAAGTGACAGTTTGCACAAGTGTAGCTAGTATGTTCTGAAAAGCCTCTAATCAACAAATATGTAATCCTCTGTGAATTGTGTCTTTCTAGAATAAGCTTAACTATATTATATAGAATTTTTGGTTATCTATTGTACGAAATAACTCATTTGATATAAGACTATTCCCATTCATGTAGTTTGAGGTGAAATTGATTTATTTGATTCGTCTGACGATATCCGTCTTTAATGGTATATCAATATAAACCAAGTTATGTACTCCTTTTGTTACTGAAAACTAAGTTGAAATAATAAGGTCTAACAATGATTGAAGAACATAGCCACAAATCAACAGGACTTCGTGGTGTTGAGGTTGCGGATACAAATATATGCTTGATTGAAGGAGAGAGAGGAAATCTTTTCATCCGAGGCTATGATATCAGGGATTTAGCAGAGAATTCTACCTATGAAGAAATAGTATACTTACTGCTTTTTGGAAACTTAGCCTCTATTGATCAATTAAATTCATTTAAAACAAAAATAAGATCAAATCAAAAGCTACCTGCAGAATTAATTATTCACTTACAAAAAACCTCAAAAAACACCCCATCAATGAGTGTCCTCCAGTCATCTTTGGCCCTATTAGCTGGTTATGATACAGAAGTTGGGAATGAAACAAAAGAAACTGATCGTAATATTGCTATTAAGATTATCGCCCTTTTACCAATAATTGTAACTGCATGGGAACGAATAAGGAATAATAAAGAACCAATATCACCCAAAGAAGATCTTAATTACGCAGAAAATTTTCTTTATATGCTTCATGGGAAAACACCAACAAAAGAAGAGGCTAGGTTATTTGATGTTACACTTATTCTTCATGCTGAACATTCATTCAATGCTTCAACCTTTACTGCAAGAGTAATTGCCTCTACAGGAGCTGATCTGTATGCTTCGATTTCAGGAGCTATTGGTTCGTTATCTGGAAAATATCATGGAGGAGCAAATCATCTCGTTTATGAAAGCCTCTTAGAAATAAAAGCAACATCTAATGTTGAAGAATGGGTAAAAAATCGTTTTGAGGTTGGTAAACGAGTTATGGGAATGGGACATGCGGTTTATAGGACAACAGATCCAAGAGCTAAAATATTAAAAGAAATGGCTTCCAACATGGTGAAAAAACGAGGGGGATTAGCTCAATGGATGTATGAGACAACAAATAAGATGGTTAAAATAACTCAGGATGAATTTAAAAAACGAAAAAATAGGAATATATTCCCAAATGTAGATTTATATGGTGCTACTGTATACACATGTCTTAATATTTCCGTAGAACTTTTTACTCCAATATTTACTACATCTAGAGTAGCTGGTTGGTCCGCACACATTTTAGAAGAAAAATATCCAGAAACCCCAACTGTAAAACCAGTAATTTATCGCCCCTCGGCTGATTATGTTGGTAGATATTGCGGACCATTAGGGTGTGAATTCAAACCAATTGAACAGAGGAGCATGGAAAATAGCAATAATAAATTAGTAGAAAGATTAATTACTCAGGAACTTACAAAAATTCCCAATGATCATTTAATCCCAGTTGCTTTATCTGCTCGCCACATCCATCTAGCGAAAAGTGACTTTCACAAGCTTTTTGGGAATAAAAGCGATTTAACTCCAATTAATTCTTTATCACAACCAAAAGAGTATGCTTGTGAAGAGGTTGTTGACATAGTCGGTCCAAAAAGAGCAATTTATGGGGTAAGAGTAATTGGTCCATTCAGAGATGAAACACAAATAGAAATTTCTCGTAGTGATGGGTATGTACTTGGAATTAATCCACCCACGCGCCAGTCTGGTGATTTGGCGCAGACGCCAGGTATTCATGTTATGGGGCCCAATGGGGCAATTAATCTAGACAAGGGGGTTATTTTTGCTGCGCGACACATACATATGTCTCCAACTGACGCACAGACATTAAATGTTACTAATAAACAGATGGTTGCAGTAAAATTTCCTGGAAAACGATCTGGTATATTGGATGAGTTCATGATAAGAGTACATCCTGATTACCTGTTAGAAATACATTTAGATTTAGATGAGGGTAATGCCCTCGCATTGAATACAGGAGATAAAGGAATTCTGATTTCAGATTTCGAAAAGAGTTCTTATTCCCCGTTCAGGTGATGAGTATGGAAGCTATAGGATTCATGGAAACATGTGGCCGCATTGGAGCAATTGTAGCAACAGATACGGCATTGAAGGCTGCAAAAGT
>JAEOTI010000531.1 GCA_016839955.1 Candidatus Hodarchaeota archaeon
CCCCTGCTCTGAAATTTTTAACGAACGACAAGTATACATTTTTGTGGCAAAACCATGAAGGAAATAGATCACTGGATACTTTTTTGAGGAACTAGAATATGATTCTGGGAGTATAATCAAATAGGGCTGCTCTGAAGTGCTACCTAAAATTGCATTCTGTAGTGAAGGGGAAGGAACTTTTTCTGAGACTAATATAAAATTATTAGATGGTGAATACATTGAATCTAAAGAAAGACAAGGTTGAACTCCAATAAATGTGCTTATTAAAAGGATCGTAGCAAATAATTTAGTACTAATCAAAGGACATCCTTCTTTTTTCTGGTAGATCATTGAGATTCTAAATCTAATAAATTTTGTACTAGATCTTCATCTTGATCCAGTTCTCCTCTATTGATTATTACTTTAATATTGAGACTTTCTCTCAATTAAAGAAACAAGATTAATAAATTAATGTAGCTACTAAAATACAAAGAGAATTTAAGAACTTCACTTTGTTAACCATAACTTTTTTTTTGGTTAAGTTTTTCATTTCGAAATTCTATTTGAAAATGAATCAATCAATTAAGGATTGAAAAAATATTGTTTCGCGTGTTATTCGTAGATGATGATAAAGAATTTTTGGTTATAACTAAGGAGTTTTTGAAAAAAAGCTCACCATCATTTGAGATAATCACTGTCTCTTCAGGAAAAGAAGCACTTCAAAAATTAAACGAAGAGTCATTTGATGCAATCGTTTCAGATTATCAGATGCCACAGATGGATGGTCTTGAGCTGTTAGAAAATTTACGAAGTAAAGATAATTCTATCCCTTTTCTAATGTTTACTGGACGAGGACGTGAAGAAGTCGCCATGCAGGCCTTAAATTTGGGCGCAGACTATTACTTAATGAAAAATGGTGATCCTCAAAGTTTGTATGGGGAATTGGTTCATGTTATCAATACAATGATCCGCCAGAAGCAAACTGAAAAGGATTTATACAAAAGTGAAAAAAAATACCGTGAATTAGTGGAAAATTTACAGGAAGGAGTTGTTGTAGAGGATTCTGAAGGTAAATTTACCTTCATTAATTCAAAAGTAGTGAAAATGCTTGGTTACCAAGAAGAAGAACTATTAGGTCAACATTGGAGTTTTCTTGTTCCTGAGAGTGAACTAGAATTAATTCAACAAGAAGCAGAAAAACGACTCCGAGGAGTGAGTAGTAGCTATGAAACTATACTGAAGAAGAAAGATTGTCAGAGAATCTCAGTACTTGTTCATGCTACTCCTCTTTTCTCTTCTGAAAAGGTTTTTCGTGGGGTACTAGTGGCTTTCACAAACATTATGAAACTAAAACAAACAGAAACAGCTTTACGAGAAAGTGAAGAACGTTACCGTAACCTATCTGAGGCTGCTTTTGAAGGGATAATTATTCATGAAAAAGGAGTGATCATTGATAGCAATCAAACCTTTGCAAGACTGCTCGGATATAATGTATCCGAAGTTATCGGAAAAAATGGATTAGCGTTTGCTGCTCCAGATTATCGCGATCTGGTTCTTCAAAACATTCTTAAGGGATATGAAAAGCCATATGAAGCTGTAGCACTTCGTAAAGATGGTTCAACATTTCCTACGGAAATGATGGGAAGGAATGCTTACTATCACGGCCGTCATGTTCGAATAACCGCATTTCGAGATGTTACAGAGCGTAAAGAAGCAGAAAAAAATTTAATACGTCTTAACACAGTCTTGCAGACTATTCGAAATGTGAATCAACTCAGTGTTAGAGAAAAGAACCAACAACATCTTCTTCAAGGCGTGTGTGATATCTTTGTAGAAACACGAGGATTTGGCCATGCTTATGTGGTTCTCATAGATGAGAATACAAAACCTATTGCTATTGCTGAAGCTAATCTTGGTAAGGAATTTTTAGATTTTGAAGAACAGTTAAAGAAAGGTGAACTGCCCATTTGTATGCAGCAGACACTAGAACAAGCAGAGATATTGATAATTGACGATCCACAAACTACATGTACAGATTGTCAACTCTTAGGTGCCTATGGTAATAGAATGAGGATGTGTGGTCGCTTAGAATTCGCTGGAAAAATATATGGCTTACTTACCCTCTCTCTTCCAACTGACCTTTCCGCTGACCAACAAGAGCAGACCTTATTTGCAGAAGTTTTGGATGACATCGCCTATGCACTTCATAACCTTTTTATTGAAGATAAACACCAAAAAACACTGAAAAATTTAGAGAATAGTGAAGATAAGTACCGAAACCTTTTCCACAAGTCAAATGACGCTATCTTCATTCATGATCTAGGTGGACACATTCTTGATGTTAATGAAAAAGTATTAGATCTTTTTGGTTACTCTAGAAGCGAAATATTGACTCTTAAAATCTCAAATCTCCATCCTTCTGAAGTTCTAGATCAATCCCGCAGGAATTTTGAAATCATTTCGAAAGAACATGCAGTACAATTTGAGACTGATTTCAAGAAAAAAAATGGAAGTATTTTTCCTGCAGAAGTGTCTTCCAGTCTCTTTGAGATCGAGAATAGGAAAGTAATTCAAGGAATCGTTCGGGATATTTCTGATCGTAAACAAGCTGAAATAGCATTAGAGAAAAGTCAAACTAGCCTAGCCAGCATTTTTCGAGCTGCACCCGTTGGGATTGGGTTAGTGTCCAATCGGGTGATCAGAGAAGTCAATGATCGTTTTTGTGTAATGACTGGTTATCTTCGGGAAGAACTGTTAGATCAAAATACTAGACTTCTCTATCCTACAGATAAAGACTATGAGATGGTAGGTCAGGAAAAATATGCCCAGATGGCAGTATTGGGCATTGGAACAGTGGAAACTCGATTAAAAATGAAGACTGGTCAAATAATTGACGTTTTGCTGACGTCTACTCCTCTTGATACTCAGAATCTATCCAAAGGCGCAACTTTCACTGTCTTAGATATTACTGATTGGAAACGAGCAGAAAAAAAACTACGAGAGAGCGAAAGAAGTTATCAGAGTCTATTTCACAATGCGCCTATTACGTATCTCTCCATAGGGAACGATGGAAAGGTTAAAGATGCCAATCAGGCTGCAAAAGCCTTTACTGGCTATCATTTGGAAGAATTGCAGCAAATGAACGTTTTTGACCTTTATGCAGATGAATCAAAAACAAAGGGCCAACAGTTGTTTGAACGTTTTCAAAAAGGGGAAAAATGGGAAAACGAAGAGATGATCTACCAGAAAAAGAATGGGCAGAAAAAAATTGGTCTTCTTTCTATAAATACAATTTATGATGAAAATGTTCAAATCCTTAAAAGTTGCTCGGTGATTGTGGACATTACGGAACGCAAACATATGGAAGAGTCTCTTCGACAACAACGGGAAGAATTAAGTGAATTCGCCCATGTTTTGGCTCACGATTTGAAGAATTATCTTTTTAATATTGAATTATATACCAATCTGCTCCAAGAAGAGTATAACAAAACCAATCTATCAAAAATTTTACAAAGTATTACTCAAATACGGGAGTTCCTCAATTATTCACTGATAATGGCCGATATTGGACTGGTGATCGAAAAATCGGATGAAATTAACCTCACTGAGTTGATTCAAAATGTAATGACTGACCTTATCCCTGAAACTATTAAATTTGAGTTGGATCAACTACCAAACGTTGTTGGTGATCGTAACAAGCTTAAACAGGTCTTCCAAAACCTGCTGGGAAACGCAGTTATTCATGGTCACCCTAAGAGAATTTCTATAAATTGTCAGAAAGAAGCCAATAAAATTGATATTCTTATTATAAACGATGGGTTTTCGATACCGGAAGCACATAGAGATAAAATTTTTGAACGTGGTTTTACTACACTAGAAGGCAGACAAGGATATGGCCTGGCAATTGTCCGAAAGATCATTGAAGCACACGGTTGGAAAATAGTTTTAAAACCTAAATTAGAAACTACTTTTTGTATAACCATTTAATTATGAGTATCAACTTTGATGGTAATACACCGTTCTAAAAGACTTATACAACTCTTAGCAACCATAGACATCTA
>JAEOTI010000532.1 GCA_016839955.1 Candidatus Hodarchaeota archaeon
ATAGGTATCGATAGAGACGCTTTTAATCTAAAGCTTTGTCGGACTAGATTTTCAAGGAAAAACATTAAATATATAAATGCAGATATATTAAAAATCGATTTCAATCACTTAAAATTTCATACTGATTTTGATGTGGTCATCCTTTCTCATATATTGGAACATATCAAAGATGTTCCTAAATTTCTTAAAAGAATCAATGCAGAGACTATATTAATCTGTGTCCCTAGCCAAGATAACTGGGAGTCGCAATTACTGAAATTCTTTAAGCTCCCCTACAAAAAGGATTTTTCTCATTATCGTGAATACACTAGAAAGATGTTAGTTTCTGAACTTAGAGAAGCGGGTTACTTTCCTGATCTTATTGGTTTTAATTCTGAAGGAGAAATTATTTGTAAAGCATCAAAAGAGCGTTAGATTGAAGTCATTTTTCTATTTTAGAATCCAATAAAGGAATTATTAACTTAAGTTATAAATAGTTTAAGAGTTATTGCACCTACAGTAGATAATAATTTGACTAGGTTCTGCTTCATATCGTCGAGTGCCTAATTGACGGGATTTATATTGACAAACATTGGAAAAATCTTAATCACTAGTGTGGTAGGTTTTATAGGTTCTCATACTTGTGAAAAAATGCTTCACGAGGGTTCATCAAGTTATTGGATTAGAAAATTTGAACGAATTTTACAACCTTAAACTCAAGAAATATAATCTTGAATTACTCAAAAAATTCGCTGATTTCCAGTTTTTTCCTCCATTTTAGGAGCGAAATCGTTTTCTCTAGAATTTTTATTGGTATTGTTATTTCGACTGAGGAATTCCTAATATTTTTGAACGATTAAAGATAATTTAGATTTTGTTGTTTAGTGATAGATACAATGCAATGGTCTTCAATCTGTGTTACTCAAGAAAAAAGAAAATATTAATGAACATAAAGCATTTTTCCGCTTAATAATTACCAGATAGACGTTTGGAGTAATTAAAAAGTGAAAAACAAGAAGATCTTGGTGACTGGAGCAGGTGGGTTTATCGGGTCTCATTTGGCCCAAAATCTTTTTCAAAACAAGATGTTTGTTCGTGTTGTAGATATTAAATGGGATGGACACCTAACAGAACCATATTATTCTGAGAAGTTCACTTTAGATTTAAGAGATTTCTCCAATTGCTTAAAAGTAAGCAAGGATATCGATTATATCTTTCACTTAGCTGCAGATATGGGCGGGATTGGATATATCACTCGGGTTGGAGCAGATGTGATGCTTAACAGCGGGTTAATGAACATAAATATGCTTAAAGCAGCAATCAAAAATAAAATTCAACGTTTTTTCTTCTCTTCCTCAGCTTGTGTTTACCCAGAGGAAAAACAAATCTTAGAAGATGTTGTTCCCCTTAAAGAAAATGATGCTATCCCTGCGCATCCTGATACTTTTTATGGATGGGAAAAAATAGAAGATATGGACATTCAAAACTAAATATCTTACAATATGGATTTCTAATTCCAATAACACTTATTTTGTCTTACTTTGGCTTCTTTCCTTTGATATCAAAACATATATCCATTTGAAAGAATTTAGTACACTTTCAGAGATTATTCTTTCATTTTTAACATGTGGATCTTGGTAGATATGTTCAATTCTTTGTGTGTTGAAATTACTGGCTCTACGGGTGATTCCATGCACTTTATAACCTTTAGAAAGTAATTCTGTTAAGATCAATCCTGCCCCGTCACTCCTTTTATTAATGCTTTTTTTCCTACTCAAACTATATCAGATAAAAGATTGAAACCATTGAGTGAAAATCCTAATATCTTAATTTAAAAGGTGTTAATTCTATCTGATTTGAAAATACTACCTTCTAATAGTAGATATGATAAGGGCTTCTTGAGCAGAATGTTGAATTTATAATATCAGTGTCCTAAATAAGTTTTTAGCAGCTCTAAATCCTTCAAACTGTGGACATTGAACCACTCTCCTGCGACAGGATAACCAATTACCTTTTTTTGATCAATAAGACGATCGAGTAGGTCAATCTCGATCCTCCATTCTACTGGACCAGGAGGAATGTATTCAAAGATCTGTGGGGACATGATTCCAATCATAGTTTTGATCAAATGACTTTTTGGTTCAACGGGTCGTTCTTCATGTGAAATAATGCGAAAGCCATCCATTTCGACCACGCCTTTATATTTACTATCAAAAGACGTACGACTATAGATAGCAAAAGTGGCTAGTGTGTCTTGTTGGAGATGGAAATTATAGAGATCTTGCAGGTTAAAATCAAAGTAAGTATCACAAGGTACAACAAGAAAATCACTTCTAATTAGACTTCGTGCCAATTCTAGCGTTTTTGCAGTTCCTAGAGACCTTGATTCCTCAATAAATTCTATGGACTCCAGAATAGATTTATTCGGAGCAATTACAGAATAAATAGCCTTAATCAGACTTGATTGACCAATTATGACAAGTTTTTGAAAACCAGCTGCAAAAATTTTTTCAATAATAAATTCAATAAGTGTTTTGTCATTAATAGGAAGCAAGGGTCTGTAATCAGCACTTTCTGAGGTACGTAATGAATCAGGATTCCCCCCTGCCAGGATAATTGCAACTCTCTGCTGTCCCAGATATTGTTTTACGAATTTTTCAATTGCTTCACTACGAGAGCGAATCAGGATTCCATCAATCTCAGCATCAATTTGCTTAATAATGTTGGGATCAATTGTAATCGTGATTCGACTTTTCTTAGGCATGTTAATTCCAATTTAAAGTCATGATTCCTATTTACCCCCATGAGTTAAGTATGATTTTAAGTGTAAGTTTCATGTTATATATTTTCTTCCAAAACTTCTAAGGTTTACATGCTTTTGGTAAGTTTCAGGATCGTAAACTCTGCGACCATCTATTATAATAGGAGTTTTCATATATTTTTTGAAATCCTGATGATCAATTGAAGCAATGTTGTCCCATTCCGTCACTACAATTGCAGCATCAGCATTCTCAAGAGCATTTTGAATCTTATCAGCATAGAGAATTGAATTACCTAAGACTTTCTCTGCTGATTCTTCTGCAACAGGATCGTATCCAATAACTGTTGCTCTTTGATCAAGTAAGGCTTGAGCTATTCGGATAGAGGGAGCGTAACGCATGTCATCAGTGCCTGGTTTGAAAGATAATCCTAAGAGCGTAATACGCTTATCAGTTAAGTCAGGAATTTCCTCTTGAAGTAATTCAACTGCATGTAAAGCCTGATCATCATTAATATCTAAAACTGCAGAGAATAATCGAGGATTATATCCATGCGATTTAGCAAAAGCTGTGATAGCATTCACATCCTTAGGAAAGCAAGATCCTCCAAAACCAACACCAGCACCCAAGAATTCCTTATTAAGGCGATAGTCAAGACCAACTCCCTTCATAACTTGGGCAACATCGGCCCCTGGCACAAGTTCTGCAATTCTGGACATTTCATTGGCATAAGAAATTTTAGTGGCAAGAAGACAGTTATTTCCATATTTAACGAGTTCAGCGCTTTCTATATTCATCCGAACAATGGGACACTTCTTAAGATGGTCTC
>JAEOTI010000533.1 GCA_016839955.1 Candidatus Hodarchaeota archaeon
TGTTCCACTCATTATAATATTTCAGATTTCTTCTAAGATAATGAGGTCTATTATATGTTGGTATTAGGATAGTGTAATTGTTTATTAGATTAGAGTTGATTACTTCATTAATAGGGTTTTGTTTCTCGTTTGTCATAAATAACAGACTCAATTATTCTGAATATCACTTTTATGATTTTTAGAATTGAATATTTATTCCACACTGTCAAAATGATACGACCATCGATTTAACAAGATTTTCATGCTGAAGAAATCAAATGTGGAACAACATCGACCTTAAGAGACTTATATTTAATTTCATTTCTTAGGAATATCTTGGAAATCAGAGTCTGGATGTAATTACAAATGAAAAATTAAAACTTCTAAATCCTTATATTGATATCCTAAGTCCAATTTTCATGCTTTATTTAGTCCATTTGACTAGAAATCCTTTGGAGTAATTTTATACAATGAATGTAAACACAAGTTGTAGATCTTGTGGTTCTATAGATTTAAAGAATATACTCTCTCTAGGAAATATTCCTCTCGCAAACGCACTTCTCTTAAAAGAAAATCTTGATCTCGAGGAAGAGAAATTTTCTTTAGAATTAGTTTTTTGTCCAGATTGTGCTCTTGTACAAATTACGAAAACAATTTCCCCAGAAGTTTTGTTCAAAGAATACCTATATTTTTCCTCATATTCAGAAACTTTTCTTGATCATGCTAAAAAGTTTGTAGAGAGGTTAATAGATAAAAAAGGGTTATCAATCAAGAATTTTGTTGTAGAGATAGCAAGCAATGATGGTTATCTACTCCAATTTTTTAAACCTTATAATATTCCAGTTCTTGGTATTGAACCTGCTGAGAATATAGCAAAAGTGGCAAATGAAAAAGGAATTCCAACATTAAACGAGTTTTTTTCTAGTGAAACTGCCCAAGAATTAAAACAAGAATCTAAAACAGCAGATGTTATTATTGGCAATAATGTTCTAGCTCATGTTGCTCATTTGAACGATTTTGTAGAAGGGGTTAAAATACTACTAAAAGATGATGGATTAGCTATTTTTGAATTTCCTTATGTTAAAGAAATGATAGAAAAAAAAGAATTTGATACAATATATCACGAACATTTATGCTATTATTCTTTATCCGCAGTCTGTCATCTTTTTAATCTTCATGATTTAACAATTGTTGATGCTGAACAGACATCAATTCATGGAGGATCTTTAAGAATAACGGCTATGCACAAACACCACAAAGATCAGGCAACTTTGAATCTCAAAAATCTTCTAAAAGATGAAGAAAGATGGGGATTGAGGAAAATAGATTATTATCAAAACTTTGCCAAGGAAGTAAAGCGAATAACGACTAATTTAAAGAATCTTTTAACAATTAAAAAAAAGCAAGGTAAAACGATAGCAGGATATGGAGCTGCTGCAAAAGGGGCTGTTTTACTTAATTATCTTGATATTGATAATAGTATTATTGATTTCATTGTGGATCGAAACCCCCATAAACAAGGACTTTTTTTGCCTGGTAAGCATATCCCAATATATTCAACTAAACATCTTCTTGAAAAACAGCCCGATTTTCTTCTGATTCTAGCTTGGAACTTCGCTGAAGAAATTATTTCACAGCAAGAAGTTTATCAAAAAAAGGGAGGAAAATTTATTATTCCAATTCCTAATGTAATGGTGGTTTAGATGGTAGATATTGCTGGTGTGAAGATTGTACCATTGAATAGGATTCCAGATGAGAGAGGTACAATTTATCATATGTTACGCAAAGATGACTCTCATTTTATCCAGTTTGGTGAAATCTACTTTTCAACAATTTATCAAGACGTTGTTAAAGGCTGGCACAAACATCGAGAAATGACGTTGAATTATGCATGTGTTTATGGACGAATCAAATTGGTGTTACACGACGATCGTGAAGAGTCTCCAACAAAAGGAGAATTAATGGAGATTTTTTTGGGATTTGATAACTACTCTTTGGTGGTTATTCCTCCCCTAGTGTGGAATGGTCAAAAAGGAATGCATCTTCCCTACTCAATTGTTGCAAATTGCTGTACTCATGTCCATGATCCATCAAGATCAATGAGATTAGACCCTTTCAAAAATAATATTCCTTACGATTGGGATATCAAGTGTCACTAAAGGGATTTATTGATGAAAATCTTAGTAATAGGGAAAACGGGGCAATTAGGAAATGAATTGGTAAAAGATGCATTAATTTCAGGTAATGAGGTTCTTGCACCAAATAAAAGTGAGTTAGATATAACTGATAAACAATCTATCCTGAGCGTAATGAATGACCATGAACCTAATATAGTTATTAATACTGCTGCTTTTCACGATGTGCGTAAATGTGAGGAGGAAGGACTAACAGCATTCCGAGTGAATTGCTTGGCATTAAAAGATCTAGTTGAAATTTGTTCTCATTTTAACAGTTGGTTAGTTTCTTTTAGCACAGATTATGTTTTTGATGGGACGAAAGGGGAACCATATGTAGAAACAGATTTACCAAGACCTCTTCAAATCTATGGATTATCTAAACTTTCTGGTGAATATATGGCTCTTATCTATCCAAAATCCATCATAATTAGAACTTGTGGGTTATATGGACTTCAAGGTGCAGTATCAAAAGGTGGAAATTTCGTAGACAAGAGAATCAAGGATTCAGAGCAATATTCACATCTTGAGATAGGCAATGACCAAACAGTATCACCAACTTATACAAAAGACCTAAGTAAAGCGGTCATAGACCTATTAGAACACCCACAAAAAGAGTTTGGCATATATCATCTTGTAAATCAGGGATATTGTACCTGGTATGAATTTACAAAAGAGATATTCGATGTTTTAAACATAAAAATCAAGTTAATTCCTGTCGATCGGAAAGGACGTGATGGGAAGATGAGAAGACCAATTTTTTCAGCCCTAAGAAATAAAAGAGCTGCAAAGTTAAGAATTGAATTACCTGATTGGAAAGAGGCTCTCTCTCGATATTTAAGTACTAAGTATTTGGATCAAATTAGGACTTGAGTGATAAAAATGAATTGGCCCCCTTCTGAAGATATAGCAAAGATGAAGAAAAAAGTGATGACAAAAAAGAACAAGGACATTGCAGCATTGAAAAGGGATGCAAAACAGTGGGTAAGAACAGGATGGGAAAATAGAATATCGTATGAAACTACATGGTTAGGTGTTCCGATCATTCAAATCCCGGAAGACATAGTCCTTTTGCAAGAACTAGTTTTTTCAGTAAAACCAGATGTAATAATTGAATGTGGCATTGCTCACGGTGGAGCTCTAGTTCTATATGCATCTCTTCTTGAATTATTAGGCAATGGAAAAGTAATAGGAATCGATATTGAAATTAGGTCACATAATAGAAAATCAATAGAAAACCATCCTATGAGTAAACGAATAAAGCTGATCGAGGGAAATTCCATCGACAATAAAACAATTGAGTTAGTTAAGAAATATATCAAATCAGATTCAACTGTACTTGTTTGCCTTGACTCAGACCATTCTAAGAATCATGTTTTAAATGAATTGAAGACCTACAGAGATTTTGTAACTCCTGGTAGTTATATTGTAGTCTTCGATACTATTATGCCAGATTTAATTGGTGTAGAAGGGAGTAAACCGACATGGAACGAGGATAGTCCAATGGCTGCTATTAAAGAATTTCTAGAAGTAAATCATGATTTTGAAATTGATGAAGATTATAATAAATTATACGTCTCTTATAACCCTAATGGATTTCTTCGAAGAAAATAAACTGAATCAAAAGTTTAAATCTAATGAAATACCGACTAAAGAACCTATCTGTTGATATTCGAATGTCTAATAAGATTCATCAAATTTGTTGAAATAGTTTTAGTATTTGATTTTAAAAAACCATTTAATTTCCCGATTATTCACTGATTGCTAATAATGGATACCAAATTATTTTCATATTTTTCCCAGTTTTAACATATTTCTCAATTTGCTTTAGGCTTATCTCATATAGATCCTTATCCTTTTTAGAACAATAAAAACTCCTATACCACTCAATTGTTTCGTTTATTGCGGTTTTAGCGTCATATAAAGGTCGCCATTTTAATAGTTGGTGTGCTTTACTACAATCTAACTTTAGATAATTCGCTTCGTGAGGTTGGAGATGAGTATTATTCTGGGTTGAATAAGAACCTGAACCCCAATTCTGAATTATTCGTTCAACCAATTGTTTAACTGTTATTGTTTCTTCTTCCTTTGGTCCAAAATTCCAAGCAGAGGAAAAATTTTGGTTGTTTTGGTAAAGAATTGCTCCTAACCATAAATAACCTGATAAAGGCTCAAGAACATATTGCCATGGTCGAATGGAATTCGGATTTCGAATTAATATTGCTTTTTTTGCTACTAAAGACTTTATACAATCGGGAATAATCCTGTCCTCAGCCCAATCTCCCCCACCTATTGTATTTCCAGCTCTTACAGAAGCTAATAAAATTAATTTTTCAGAATTTCCTTTAGGATTAAAAAAAGATCTTTGATATGTTGCTGTTACAAGTTCAGAACACGCTTTACTCGAACTGTATGGGTCATATCCACCTATTGGATCAATTTCGCGATAACCCCAAATCCATTCCTTATTTTCATAGCATTTATCACTACTTACATTAATAATAACCTTTACTGAATCAGTTCTCCGCGCAACTTCAAGCAAATTCACAAAACCAAGCACGTTGGTTTCATAGGTCAATTTTGGATCTCTATATGATAGACGAACCAATGTCTGAGCTGCAAGATGATATACAATATCTGGTTCAAAATCTTGAAAAACTTTAGAAAGATGCCTTACGTCTCTAATATCTCCTATAATGTGTTCAATTTTTTGTTCTAGATTTGTTTCCATAAAAAAACTAGGAGATGTATTGGGTTTAAGTGAATAGCCAACCACATTAGCTCCTAATTCATTTAACCATATTGAAAGCCAAGTACCTTTAAAACCTGTATGACCTGTAATAAGTACGGTTTTTCCTTTGAATGTGGTTTTCTTCCCCACAGCTTCTAAATCGGAAGGAGAGGATGTTTTGGGATCTCTATTAGCAAAATTCTCTTTCATTATTTCAAACTCATTTTTTCCTATATCTTATGCCTTTTTAGGATAAAAATTCCCTATATAGTAGTGTTTTACCAGTTATAATGCTTTTATTTCTTATTTTGTTTAATATTTTTTTCTCATGAAAAGTATCCATAAGTTACAAAAAATTATCAAAGGGAAATATCATTATTTCTTTGTTTTCTACCTTTTTTCTTAATGAATATTGTTTAAAAATGATATTATCAGAATTTAGGAGCTATTTCAATATTACTTCTATATTAAAAAAACTAAGGCCTTGGCTTTAATTCTACTAACAATGGTTTGTTATATCTCTTTGAATTCTTGAACAGTAAAAATAAATGAAATCTCTATCTCACTAAACTTTCCATGAGGTCTTATAATTTTTTTGAGTAAAAAATTAATGAGTAATACATTAATGTAGTCATTAAAGCTCACAACTAACCCAATTCTATCTTTTTTCAATGCAATTAAATATCATTATTTAATTACCTTGAGCTTACACTTGATGGTGATATAAGTTTGGATAATAATTTATGAAACTCATAAAAATGACAAGAAACTTATGAAGAAACATAAATGGAGTATTTAAAACCTTGTTCATTAAATAATAAAAAGTTAGGACCCAGCTTCTCTCTTTCAAACAATGAAAAAGTAA
>JAEOTI010000012.1 GCA_016839955.1 Candidatus Hodarchaeota archaeon
AGCAAATCAGACTGTGAGTTTGCTTTTTAAATCAAAATTTTGATTTTTATTTGGAAAATTAAGGTGGTTATAATATGGATAATATTATGGAATTACTTGAACAAGACAAGGTTTTAGATGTCTATTTCTATTTTGTTGAAAAAGTAAAGTCTAATCCTTCGTTATTAGTGGTTCTTTTTGAAATTGATCATCCTACTCAGTTCACTGAAGAGGATAATAAAACATTAGCTCTCTTAAAAGAGATTAATGAAACAAAGCACAAATGGCTGCCAGAGATGGCTGCAGATACAGGATTCTATCATATCGAAAATGATGAAAATCATAAGGAGATATTTGAGAAAATAAAAGAAAAACTCTCGAAAGCACACAAGGATAAAAGAATAAATCTTGTTGAAAACGAATGGACAAATATAGAATTAGTGCATTCAAAGAAAAAGTTACCAAAAGCATTTGTTTCTTTTAGTTTTAATGAGGATAATTTCCGGATTAAAGCAGAAGTTCATGACAATCATTTCCTAGATGGAAACCGATCTTGGAGATACGGCGATGGATTTTATATGAATTTTACTTTGCCTGAAGGAAAAGAAATCGAAGATTGTTTATCTACTGAAAGATTCTACAGTTTAGGATTTTCTTTGGAAGAAGGAAAACCTCAAGGGGTTTTAGTTAATCATAATGGAAGATACTTTCTTGGTAAAACAGAAGAATTATCTGTTGATATAGTAATTGACAAGGAAAAAATGATTGCCCATTATGAAATTAGTATACCATTTTCATTTCTTAAGCCTTTTAATCCACTTGTTGATGAAATTAGTGGATTATATATTCGATATGTCAGTCAAGATGAAGATAGAGATTCAAGAACACAAATTGCTCTTATTGATGATATACAAGCAGACTCTGAGATGTCAAATCGCAAACGATTCGTCCCTGTTACTTACGCTTTTGCTAAAGATTCACCATTCAAATTTGTTGGAAAGCTAGATAATCGTTTATCACAAAATGAAAGCATCAAATTTGATCTTCACTCTTATTCTAATAAAGAAATTAAAACAAAGGTAAAGATTGAACTGATTGCAAAGGATGAAGCTGTAATCGAAATTGATGAACCAATTATAATCAAAACTGGAAAGCACAAAGTTTCTGAAGAAATCAACATAGCACATCTAGACCCAGGTTCATATCAATTAAATGTAACAATCAAAGACAAAACATGGACAGAGACGTTCTATAAATACTCCAAAAAGAACACTGAGGAAATACTAGATGAAATTAAACAACTTGAAGAATTAGAAGCTACACCATTAATAGAGAGTAGTATTAATACTATAAAGTATAAATTACAAGATATTGATTCTTTTATTTCAAGTTTCCATTATAGAGAAAATCCAGATTTCCTAAATGCTACATTCAATGAGATTAATAATATGATAAAGGCATGTAAGAAGGATGGCTCTATATACAAAAGAACAGGTTACATCCTCTCAGCTTTTAAATCACCAGCAGACGGAACTCTTCAACCGTATTCTATGAGCTTTCCGGAAAACTTTGATCCAGAGAAGGAATACTACTTGATGGTTGGTTTACATGGAAGTGGAGTAGATGAAACTGGTTTCGTTCGATTTGTTGGGATGAACCTAACAAAAATGGGAGTTAATAACCTCATAGTTGTGGGTCCACGTGGAAGAGGTCTTAGCGATCATTACGCTGGTCAAACAGAAAATGATGTTGTTGACATGCTTAACATTGTTAAAAAATTATTCAAAATTAAGAAAACCTTGATTTTTGGATTCTCGATGGGTGGATACGGCAGCTGGCGAATGTCACTAAAACATCCTGAGCTGTTTGAAGCAGCACTAATTGTTGCAGGCATGCCATGGTTTGGCAGCAACCCAGAAAATGATATGAGAAACTTTATTGATAAACCTAATAATATCGATTACTTGGTCGTTCATAGTTCAGATGACAGATCAGTTAGTATAGAAGAAACAGATGAATTTATTGAGAATTTGAAAGCCAAGAAGTTCACAGTAGAATATGAAAGACTAAGCGGCATGGATCATGGAAATATGGACTATGGACAATTTATTGGAAAATGGTTAGCAAAACATTTAGGCTAACCTTTCTTTATTCTTTTTTATTTCAAACACTCTTCAAGTTTTTTTGATAATTCTGGTGCATTTTTGATTGTCATATACATATGAAGAATCTCAACCATAAGGCTTAGATCATCAAAATAAATCTCAGAAGATGCTTCAGTTATTATTTCAGAATATTTATCAATAATTTCATCCCGGTTTTCCTTTATTGTAAGAAAAATGTCTCTTACAAATTTTTCTAGGCATTCATCTGAAATCTCTTTTCCCCCTGTTTCCAAGCTGATGATTTTACTAACTACAGGCATTACTTTCTTAAAATCTAATGTCATAAACTTTTCATTACTTTTATCAGAATAGAAGAATAATTTGGCGGTGCGACCATACAAAGTTTCTGATGCAGTTTGACCCATCTTTATTCTCTTACCTGCTTGAACAACTAATCCTGTATTTTCTAGCAAAGCCAAATATTTGTAGAGTGTCTTTCCTTTTCTTTTTGTTTTCTCAATTAATTCTTTCTTATCCTTAGTTCCCAACGATAGTGATTCAATATTCTTTAAAACTAATTTATTATATTCAATTTCTAAATCTCTAACAGTAAGTGGGCCCTTTCTTAATGCAACTAATATTGGTTCATATCTAGAATCAGCTATTATGTCCCATGCTTTTTGATCATCTAATAAAACAATAGCTTTTTCCTCATATGTGATAAAATCTTGATGGTCCACAAATTTCACCTGCAAATATCTAATTAATTAATAGTTACTATTTTCCTAAAAACCTTTCTCTATCTTTGAAAACATTAATATATGATAATGGAGACATGTTTCTCCATATACGGAGAAAATTAAACCGTTATGTGATGTATAAATGTCAGTTACAGTACAAGAAAACCAGAAAGAGCAACTTGAAGAAAAAACCAATATGAAAGGATTCATATTTTTCTGGTCTGGTCAAATGGTTTCCATTTTAGGATCAAGTGTTATTCAATTTGTACTTACTTGGTGGATAACAGTTCAAACAGAAAGTCCCTTATTATTATCATTAGCAACTTTCATTGCATTTATTCCAACAATAATACTAACTCCAGTTGCAGGAGTATTAGTTGACAGGTGGAATAGAAAAGCTATCATCGCCATAGTTGATTTTCTACAAGCAGCTGTAACAATGGTCTTATTGTTCATGTTTTGGTTTACAAATGTAACAGTATATATTTTGCTTATTTTCTTAGCAATTCGCGGAATTTTTCAAGCATTCCATCAACCCGCTGTTATGTCCTTGACACCAATAATGGTTCCTAAGAAACATCTCAATAGAATAAACAGTTTAGATTATTTCTTTAACAGCATTATTTTCTTAATCGGACCAATCATTGCAGCATTTTTGTACAAATACATTCCAATACACCATATAATGTGGATAGATGTTGCAACCTTTATTGTCGCAGTTATTCCATTAATATTCATTAAAATTCCAGTATTTAAAAAATCAGAGAAAACTAAAGAAAAGAAATCATTTTGGGCAGATTTCAAGGAGGGATTTGTTTTCATTAAGAATCAAGAAGGATTACTTCCACTATTGAGTTCATTTACCGGGGCGAATTTCTTTGTTATGCCATTATTTACTTTACTGAATCTTTTCGTTTATACAACACACAATGGACTCGAGACAAACTTAGCTTTTGTTTTAGCGTTTAATCAAGC
>JAEOTI010000534.1 GCA_016839955.1 Candidatus Hodarchaeota archaeon
CCATTGATCCATCATTTAACTGTAATTTCTCAGCAGTTCTAAGAAAATTCTTCACTTCTTCACTCATAAGCCCTGTCCTTATGGCAAAAATCCTACTGAGTTCAGCCACATAAGTTCGAGTAGGATTATTAAGAAATTTTTGAACTAATTCTCTTCCCAAAGTCTCAGCAATGGAAGTAAAATTCTCATTGTTTAGAACTAGTTTTGTATCAATATTTCCATGAACTACAAATAAGATCTCTGAGGAAAGATTGTGTTGTTTGATTTCTCCAATACCAGGAGCTCCCGCTGAGATTCTACTTTCAAAACCACCATGGATCTGAGCTATAACGTCTCCCAATCCCGTTCGGTAACTCACTTCTGCAATATGTGCAATTTGTTGGGTCTCTAAAGACGATAAAACACCATAAGTTTCATTTAAACACATTACAGTTCCTAATGCCCCACAAGCACTTGCTCCTAATCCAATACCTATTGGAAAGTCTAGTTTCATACTTATTTCTACTTTTGCAGTGATTCCTGCTTTCTTTAAGAATAGCTCAGCTGCGTGGTTACTAACGGGAGCATGAGATTCTTTAATCTTATTTCCATTTCCAGGAAGTGCTAATGTAATATTTACATCGTTTTCTGGAGAATTTTTCGTCTTTAAGGATATTGATGTTCCTATCTTTGTACAGAAACCTACTCCAACAGATCCTGTTGTTAATGGGTCTTCAGTATATTGAGGGCTAAAAAAACAAGTAGCATGCCCAGGAACGAACGCTCTACTTTCGATCAAATTAAATTTCCTCTTTTATCCTCGTTTGAAGACCCGATAATATTGCTGCGTAGCTTTCTTGAAGTATTTTCTTATTATCATACTCTTGAATCATTTTCATTAGAGATTTTTTTGAATGTGATTTTAATTCATGAATTTTATGAATAAATAGGGGCAAACTTCGAACTACATTGTCAATAATTGAAACTGTTGCTGCTTGGGCAGTTCGACTAAGGGGATTTAAATCAACTGTTATCACTGTTTTTCCCATTTTCACAAGAGCTTCTGTTCGATCACCATCTTCTAATGGAACAAAAACACAATCTGCAACTAGAATTCCCTCAGAGTCTACAATCCTCCTTTTATGAGAAAGTTCTTTAATTTCAGAACGTCCTGGGCCCAGACCCAATATTTTCTTTGCCCCTGCTTTTCTTAATCGCTTTGCAATTGCACCTTCACGTTCAGCAGTTCTGTAAAATAGATTTACTTCTAGAGGAGCATCAGATAATTCCGATAATTGTACAAGTTCTTCAGGAATCAACGCAGTTACGTTTCCATTAACAGATATGACAGGATGTTTTGCTATCAAAAAATGAGCCGATGCAATAGAAATTGCTTTTTTGGCGGCATCTATTGTTTTTTCTCCAATTAAATAATCAAAGGCTTCACCACGGCCATGGGCAAATAATCCAGCCTTTGCTACTAATCCTTCTTCAAACCCTTTCTCTAGTTTTTGGCGAATATGAAGTGATAACGCTCTGGGATGATCATCTGGAACAAAATCCTGCAAATTGGTTTCTTCCTTCTCGAATTATTTTTTTAAATCCATGGTAGAGATAATACCACTTGTAGCTGCGTTTACTCTTCCTAATAGTAGAGAAACAAGTGTATCATTGATTGGAGTTTCAATTTTTTCATTTTGAGCATGTTTTAATAGTGCTCCATTCAAAAAGTCAATTTCAGTAGGTTTTTTCTTCTTTAAATCCTGTAGCATACTACAATAGTTGTTGGTTGTCTCAAAAATAACCTGTTTAACCTCTTGAGAAACATCTTTGAAAGGTAAATAAATCTCCGAAGTG
This sequence comes from Candidatus Hodarchaeota archaeon, assembly GCA_016839955.1. The sequence continues at coordinate 1,837 of JAEOTI010000534.1, forward strand.
TTTACCACGAGAGAAATCTCTGAGATAAAATTATCAAGAAGCTCAGTGAGGTTTTTATTTTGCAAAAGAAACCCATTTTGACAACCAATTAATGCACAAATAGGATTAATAACCGAATTTATGAGTAATTTCCCCCAAATCCACTTGTTAATATTTTCTACAAGGGTGGATTTCAAGCCATTATCTGAAAATCCTTGTGTAAGATTGGTTAAAACACTTGACTCCATTTGATTATTTTTCATATTACCAATGAAGGTTCTTCCATAACCTGACCGAGAAACTTTCCCAGGTTCTATAATGTTTGCACCTTCAGTGGTAATAGCTCTCATTATCATACTTCTAGGAAAGTATTTTTCCACTATTTTCTCATTATTTAACCCATTTTGGAGTATTAATATTGGAATGCTAGGGAATCCACATCGTTTAAGATTCCGTAATGTAAACTCTAAATCAAAGGTCTTAGTTGTAATAACTAGACAATCAAACCTTTCATCGATTGGAAGCTTTGTAGAAGCTTTTGGATAAAAAATTTCTTCCATTTCTTTACTAATTATGAATAAACCATTTTCTTTAATGGAAGAAATGTGAGGATCTCGACCAATTAACCAAACATCAAATTTCTTTGAGAGTAGTCCCCCAAATAAAGATCCAATGCTGCCCACACCGAGAAAGAGAATTTTCATTCATTATCAGCCAGTTATAGCTTTTAAGTAGGGAGAATAAAGTCTCTCAACTTTGGGAATCCAATCCTGAAAACCTTCTATCTCTGGATAATCCTTATAGAGTTGATTAGCTTTTTTCATCGAACTTACTGTTTTTGCTAAGGCGATTGTAGGTCTTAAGATACCAATAGCTTTGAATAACCTTCTTAATTTGTCAAAGAAGCTCATTGTCAACCCTTCTGGAGTAGACATTTTCATTATATCCTGATGAGATACAATTTCTCTCGCCATAATTTTGTTAATTGCATTATTGTCTAATCGAGCTACAAGAAGACGGAAAAGGTCCAATGGTGCATGACCTGCGCCTGCATGTCTCATATACGCTATATTGTAATTCCATAAACCTTTTACACTTGTATCATTATTTTCTAAGGCCTTCCCTATAGAATCTGCAAGAGCCACTCCAGATTCAAGATTTATACCCAGTCCTCCTGCATGAAGCGGATTTACTTGGATGCCTGAATCTCCAACAAGAGCAAAATTGTCAGCTACTAACGAGTTTAGTGGTCTCCGTGTTGGAACTCTACCAGATCCTGCATCTAATAACTCTGATCCTTCAAAAATTGGATTTTTTTTCAAATATCGTGTCCAAGTTTCTTTTAGGTTTCGAGTACGATCCGTTGAACCACCTAATCCAGCGTTTACTGTTCCATCTTTGCGGGGGAATATCCAAATATAACCTGATGGAATGTATTCGGAATCAAATATTATTCGAAGTCGTTCAGGGTTTTCTATTGTAGTTTTTACCTTACGAATTTCTCGATACGCATAAGCCATGTCAATAGGAGCAATTTCAGTTTCGATATAATCCTTATAGCGACTTGGAACTTGTTTCCTTAATATTGTATTAGCTCCTGTAGCATCCACAACTACTTTACTTTTTAGCTCGTTTGTCTCACCTTCTCCTTTTTTGGTGTATCTTAGGCCTACAATAGTTTCATTTTCGATAATGAAACCTTTTACTTTTGAAGATGGAAAGAGCGTTGCTCCACTATCTATGGCATAATTTTTGATTCGCTGACCAAAGAGATGCCTATCAATCAAAAACCCACTTTCTTCAGAAAGATCAGTTGTAAGTGTCATACTGGTTTTCATATCTGGGGAATAGATATCGATACCCATTACTACTTGTTTGAGCTCATCACCTGATGGATAGGGAAAATTAAGACCTGTTTTTTGGACACCGTCAAAATGAAAAGCAGCAATGGCGTCCCCACAGACTTTCTTTCCTATCATTTCATCACTTTTTCTATCGATTAAGGCTACTTTAATACCTTTTTTGGCGAGAGCATATGCAGTGATTGCTCCAGCTGTCCCCGAACCCGCTATTAAAACATCATAGTTCAAAGCTTTGAAATCCTCCGTAATGGTTCTAAAAAAAGAAAAAAATTTTATTTTTCATTGAAATTGCATCTCTGGGGATGATTTTGACATCAAAGATAATTTGGCCCCAACCACCACATTGTACACCAACATCAAAACAGGAACAACGGTTGAAAACCATTTTCCTTGGATCATGACCTGCATAGAGTGCTTCACCAATATGGAAAAGAATAAGCTGTAGTGGACCTAATGCATAAAGACAAACCCGACTAGGACACAACTTTGTTAACATGTTTCCAAATGGATCAAAACAAAGCTTTGTCCCTACTTTATGTCCAGAATTGCATCCATGAGACTCCACCACTTCTGCAACAACGGTATATTTATTCAACTCTCGAGCTTGGCTAATAAGGTTCATAAACTTAGGATTTTGTTTAATCATCTCTAATTGTTCATCTGAATAATCCATATGCTCCTGGAATGCTTTCATAATTTTCTCTGAAGGGACTTCCAATTATCATCCACTCGATGGCCAATTTAAATTCATTTGAGTATTAACAGACAATTTATTGAAACTCTTTGATCAATTTATAGTGTTTTTGTTCATTAATAAATGCTTAAATCATTTAAGCTATTTTTTCATTTTAAATTGGAGTATTAAGACCAAGGGCTGTTGGAAGAATTACCAATATAATAGTTATCATCATAAATGGTTATTTGGATCTATTGAGATAGCTATAATACCGATTGAAATTCAAGGAAGGGAAAATTGCTAATGAGCCAGATGCGTGGGGAAATTCTTCTTTTGGATAGATCATGTAGCAGAAATTAGTGAATTACAACCTGTAGAAATAAAGGTTGTTTTTATCTTTTGGAATATTTCGAATTAATTCTTATTTGAGGTAATAGAGTCCTTCCCCAACGCTCTTCACTTGAATAAATAAATTTATTTGTATCAATAAATACGTATTGATGAATATTAATATCATTTCTGGTACGACAATGGGCGATTTAATATGACAACAGTCAATGTATCCGAAAAAAAAGGACAAGTTATGGGGAACTTATCATTCATCGACAGATTTCTACCTTTTTGGATTCTTTTAGCTATGATGATTGGTTTTCTTCTAGGGCAATTTGAAGGAGTCAAGGACATCTTCAATACTGTTCAATTCGGAACCACAAGCCTTCCAATAGCAATCGGACTTCTTTGGATGATGTACCCAGTCCTTGCTAAGGTAAAATATGAAGAACTTCATAAAGTGCTCAACGAAGGAAAAATGTTTGGAACTTCTCTTTTTTTAAATTGGGTAATTGGTCCATTGTTAATGTTTGCCTTAGCTTGGATATTCCTACCTAATGAACCTGCATTTCGAGAAGGAATCATTGTTGTTGGGCTAGCTCGTTGCATTGCTATGGTTTTAATCTGGAATATGTTAGCTGGTGGCGATGCAGAAGATTGTGCATTATTAGTTGCCTTAAATTCTGTATTCCAAGTTTTAGCTTACTCTTTCTATGCTTTTTTCTTCTTATCATTTGCCTCAGAATGGCTTGGCGCAGAAGCAACAACAGTAGATATTACAATGATAGATATTGCGATCAGCGTTTTCATCTTTTTAGGCATTCCACTCATTGCTGGAGCATTAACACGCCTAATTGGTCTTAGAACAATTGGTAAAGAAAGATATGATCATGACTTTGCTCCCCGTTTGGGGCCTACTGCATTAATAGGATTGTTATTCACTATTGTTGTTATGTTTACCATGCAGGGAAAAGAAATTGTGGATCTCGGCTGGAAACTCACTCAAGTGGCCACCCCGTTGCTTTTTTACTTCTTAATCATGTTTATTACAGCATTTTTGATTTCCTGGATATTACGATTCACCTACGATAAAACCGTTACCTTATCATTCACAGCTGCATCCAATAACTTCGAACTTGCCATCGCTGTAGCTGTGGGAACTTGGGGAATTGAAAGCCAACAAGCAGTTGCTACTGTGATTGGTCCACTAATTGAGGTCCCTGTATTAATCTCCCTTGTATACTTATCATTGTGGGCTAAGAAATATTTCTTTACAGACGAAGGAGCTCCAAAGACTTTAAGGCATCCATTTACTGAAGGTCGTGTTATGAAAACCAAAGGATCAAGATAGTAAACCATTTCAAGACAAGGAAGAGAGGAGACGAATTATTTGAACGAAATGAACGAAAAACTACCATACACTGAAAAATTACCTCTTGTAGAAGTGTTTGTTCCCGCTGGTGCCTGTGGATGCACATTCTCTCATTGGATGGAACGAGTTTGGGCAGTTCTCCTAAAATATCGAGGAAAAGTTGAATACAAAACACTAACAAATCAATCACCACGAGCTGATGAACTTGGGATTGTCAGAATGGGTATTGCCATTAATGGTAAAGTATTAGCTACTTCGGAGTTGGAAGCAGAAATTCAAAATGTTATAGCTATATGTCGGGTTAAAAAATAGGATTAATCAAAATTTTACCAATAATTTGATTTTTTCTCAATCTCTTGATTTCAATGAGTCCAAATAAATAACTAGATTAGAGAAAGACTAATTGATTAAATAAAGATACAATAATAATTAACGGAAAGCTGATTTTATCAAGGGACTTAAAATGACTACTAGCTTTGAAGAATTGGTCAACGATTTTAAACAACTCAAAACGGTAGGCGCAAGACTCCAAGAGGAGATTCAATTTCTTAAGGAAAATTACAGAGCTTTAGTATATCTTCTAGAAGATTCAATTGCCTCAAAAGAGGAGTTAATAGAACTAGAAAGGATTGATAGATTAGTTGAGACAGGAAACCTTGAGGAATTTGAAGAGTTGAAATAATTTGACTTTTCGTGTCCTTTTATCTCCTCAAGCTAGAAAATTCCTTTCTCAAATGGATGAAAAACTAGAAAAACGCTTGAAAGATAAAATCATATTATTCGAGGATCCCTTTCAAATTGATCGTGTTAAAATTCAAGGAAGGGAAAATAGCTAACGGACTCGAGTTAGTGATTATCGTATCCTCTTTTCTGTATATCAGAACAAAAAATTAGTAATCATAAGCCGCATCGATAAACGTTTACGTGTTTACAAGCGTTAATCATTATTTTACATTCATTTGAAGAGTTATTTACCAATAATTAGGATTTTTTTTCCTTTCTCTCTGAATATAACCAGACCCTTGAGATGTTGACCACCGTCAATAAGATACATACCATGTGGAAAAATACCTATACGACTACCATCCGAAGGAATTACAGTCTCTAATTCAGTAAGATAACTATTTAGAAAGAGTTCACCTGTTTCATCTGGATCGATATTAAGGCTATTTAGCACATCTAAGATTGTTTGTGGTTTTTTATATTCAAG
>JAEOTI010000535.1 GCA_016839955.1 Candidatus Hodarchaeota archaeon
GTAAAAGGCATAATTGTAACTCAAGGGTATAGTGAAAAGCTCAAATATGCTATCAAAGCATTGAAAAACTGTGAAGTATACACTTTCGAATTTAAATTCGAGTTTAAACGAGAACTTTAAAGAAGGTTCTTAGATAGTCGATGTGACACGTACGCGGACAAAGGAAGAGTGAATGATCCTTTTTTAAAGCATATATAACTCAGCAGATTCTTTAATCGATTGATTCTTTTGTAACTGGAGGAAAAAGAGAATGAGTGCAAATCAAATTCAAAAGGTTAGAGAGTATTTTGAAATTTTTATTAAGCCAGAGTTAAGAAATAATTTGATGAAGAGTTAAAGGATCTAAATGACGGGCATCAAATTTGTTCATGGTGTAGCATAATGACAAGACATCCCAGACTTTTTTCATATGTGGTAAAGTTTGATAAGGGATTTGCACCCAATCCTTTTTGTGACTTTTGTACCTTAGCCTGCTGTAAGCCTGGTATTCGTAAAATTGCAAAAGAGGGAGATTGGGTTATAGGGACAGGATCCGTAGATAATGTTGGCACCAAAAAGCTTATTTATGCAATGGAAGTTAAAGAGGTATTATCTTTTAAGGATTATGCAAGGGATTCACGGTTTGTAAAGAAAATTCCTCGACCTGGACTTATAGAAGAACGCGGAGACAACATTTATTTTAAGATAAATGATCAAAAGTGGAGACAACGAATTCCTTCCTACCATAGTTATCCTGATCGAGAAAATGATGAGAAAAAAGAACTTGACTTAGGCGGAAAAAATGTATTGATTTCAAATAACTTCTATTATTTTGGTAGAGATGCTGTACGAATAAAAGAGGATTTTATAAATGAGGGGGTATTGAAAAAGGGACCTGGTTATAAGTATAAGGAGTTCTCCAAAGTTTTTATTAAGAAGGTGATTAAATGGATTAATTCGCTAGGTGCGCAGGGAATACGTGGAGACCCTTTTGATTTCAAAAAGAGACTCAATTTCACAAATGCTAAATGTTGACAACAAATAACTAAACGTAAACTTAGTAAGGCGGATTTCTGAGCCCATAGTTTTGTATTATATGTACAATTGTATCTAGTTTTTCATACTTTAATTCAGAGCCATTTATATAAGCGAAATTTGCATAGAGAGTATAAAAAATCTTTAGGGGAAGAAAAATGCCTCAAAATTGGATCTGTGTTATTAATCGAGAGAATTATGAGAACGTGTTAAAACATAAAATCTGGGGTGTTAATGAACGTAATAAGAATTCAATTGAAAGAGTACAGATTGGGGACAATCTAATATTCTATATTATCAAGGAACGTGTTCTTGGGGGAATTTTTCGAGTTTCAAAGCGTCATTTTAGATCTTTAAAAAAGATTTTTGGTGGAGGCATATATCCTTTTCGAGTGGGTATAGAAGAAGTATTTATTCCTAAAGGTTCAATTCCATTTGTTGAATTAGGATGGAAACTAAGAAAACGTATTAAATTCATTCCTGATCATGATAGGTGGGCCTCGATTTTTCGGAGAACACTGATTTCTATTTCAGATGAAGATTTTCAAATTCTTTCTAACATAATAAAGAATGCTAAATGGATAAAAAAAGAGATTTTTGTACTGGACGAATCACATTTGAAGGATTTACTAAAGCAATTATGAAATTCATAGAACAATGGATTTCCAAGAGAAAATACAAAGATCCAAGGAAATACTTATCTTTTTTATGCTCAATCACAAGATCAGTCTTTAGGCACAATTAGAAACCAGTACGTAAATAATTCCTTTTCTAATTCCTCATAATTAGGAAACTTCTTGGCAATTATGTTAAAAAACCTCTCATTATGTCTCCTTTCGATCAGATGAGCCATCTCATGGAAAATTATGTATTCAATTAGATTTTCTGGTAAATACTTTAATAGAGTGTTGACAGTCAAATTCTTTTTAGGACTGCAGCTAGCCCACTTGGACTTCATCCTTCTTAAATAAATTTTGTTAACAATTGCATTCAATTCATCTGAAACTCTCTCAACAAGAGAATA
>JAEOTI010000536.1 GCA_016839955.1 Candidatus Hodarchaeota archaeon
CATATTGACCAGCGAAATCCCACCAAGAAATAGCCCATTCAATCGAATCCTCTTTTTTCGAGAGAACAGAGAAAGTATCTATCCCCGTTGTACTACTTAGTCTTGACGGTGGTTTATTTTCACTTATCGCATAATACAGAGCTGTTTTTCCAACCGCAGGTTCCCCAACAACAAACACTTTCAAGTTATGAAGTTCGGTGGTTGTTGGTCTCTCCGCCCTAGCTTCAGCTAGTCCACTTACTTCAGGTTCTATCCAAACTTTCGAAGAGGGAGCTGGGACCGATACTGGTTTGACCATCTCATCTGTGTCCCTAACTACAAATGACTTGTCACGACGGTTTATCTTCCCATTGATGATATTTTGTTGGATTCCTTGTTGGAGCATTTCCTCAATGTATTGAACTTCAATATTCAATGATTCAGCGATTTCCTGGAAGGATATTTCAGTAAAAAGCTTCATTTTATCGAGTAATTGCTTTTGAAGGTATGCAGCTGTTAAGAATAGCAATTTATCAGCTGTTAGGATACCCTGGGATTTATCTATTTCAATAATTTGACTAAGGTTCTCTATTTTCAACTTCTTGAGGCCTTTAATCTCATTTTCACGTTCAAAATCAGCCAAATAAATTTTACCATCAGATTCAATCGTTTTGAGGGTTTGTTGTGACAACCAAGTTAAATTAACTACCTGTCGATCCTTATAGAACAGCATCTCGGGATCTTGAGCACAAATATCAAATAGCTTATTTTGAGGGAAATCATACTTGGTAGCAACAGCGGTTAAATCTAGAATGTTTCTTTTAGTCACTTCTTCTTTCAATAATGCTCGCAAATGTTTAGGAGAAAAGAGTTTGTTCTCTCTAGCTAGAAATTGTCCTCCATCAACCTCTGGAGAGAGGGATTTCAACAATCCTAGAGGAACACCCTTCTTTTTAGCTTTTTCACGCAGATCTATTACAGTTTCTTTTGCAATTAATTGCTCTAACCAGCTTTTTAGTTCGGAGTGAGAATAAACCTTCCCGTCTGACGAAATCTCAATATCCTCACGTTCTTGAAGAATCATTCTTGTCTTTCTTTCATCAATACCCAGTTTAGATGAAAGATGAGAGATATCTTTCTCTTTCTGAGTTGAAAGATATTCATTCACATTTTTACTAATGTTAGAGGAAGTAACAACAGTTTTCCCAACAGGAAATCCCTCTTTTTCTAAATGCTTTTGGACACGTTCGTATTCTTTTGGTGAGAACGTCTCTTCTAGAGTTTTCTTTTCGAGATAGCCTTGTTCCTTCAATTGGACACTAATATCTTGAACTCGTTGATGATACCGATAATAACCCCTGGCATATATTCCAAAGGATAAACAACCAATAACAATGACTCCTAATAGAAAAATAAGCTCTTGAGGAATTATTGGAAGGGGTATTTCTTCTACATTAAACTGGATGGTAAATTGGTAGTAAATTTCTTCTCCCCAAATTAGTATAATCTGTAAATCGTGATAACTTGTGTGCTTAGGTTTGATCTCAAGTATGAAAGTGTAATCGTCCCCTGGATCAATGTCGACCTCTGTACCGTTTCCTTTGAGAATTTCATCATCTGGGCTGAAGGCGAGTAATTTTAAAGACACAATAACGGATTCTGTATTGATGATAGTAAATGAATAGCTGAAAATCTTTCCAGTATAAGCTATAGATGGTGGTGTTTGCACAACCTGAATAGAAGAGGAATTGATAGGTCTGAGGATATAAAAGCTAAAATTCGTGATTTTTTTGTTTCCCCAAGTATCATTTGCGGAAATTGTTAAGTTCTGCCATCCCGAACCGAGGGGTATAATACTGGTATTGTAGTATGAATATTGAAATGGAGTGGTTAGAAGTTGTTGACCATATGACTGCCATTGGTACCATGAATAGGCAATGTTTTCATCAATGATGGAGATATTAATTGTGGTTGAGGGAGGAATTATTGAATTATTTCCAGGGTTAAGGAGAACAATAATTGGTGCAGTTGAATCAATAATTTGTATTGAAATTCTTGTTGAACATTCGAAATTGAAAGCATCACGAATTGTCATTTCTAAAGAATAATTCCCAACATCTAATATGTTTAACGATGAAAGTAAACCTGCCTCGCTAAAGCTAAAATTCACTGTATCATTAATATAAATCTCGATTGGTGATTCTAGATATGAATATCCTATTTCTATGTTCACTCTAGTACCAAATTCCCATTTATATATGCTGGATATATTTGTCCAGTAAGGTATTGGTGTTTTTACTAATGGAAAAATATCTTGTTCATCATTTGGTATTTGGAAAGGAATATTCCAGACAATTTGATCGTTTGTTGCACTTGGATACAATGATTCATAATTATTCCAAAAATTGCCATGTGTTCCATTATCCCAAGTGTTAGATGAAGTACCTTCGTCAGCCCCCTTTGCATTAATGAAATTATCATAAAATAAATTCAAATAAATATAGTTATTACTCGAATCCCAGGAGTGTATTCCATACCAATTGTTTTCTATTACATTTTTTTGAATTGTATTTCCACTAGCTTGATATAAGTATATTCCTGCTGCTGCGTATCCATTTTTTAAAATCTTGTTGCCAATGATTTCATTATTTTGAGAATCATATGCAATACATATGCCAGTTTGCTCATTATGATCTACTATATTGCCTCGTAAAATATTTTCATTGGCTGAAGATACCAAATAAATACCGTACTCTACAACCTGTGCAATATAATTGTTTTCTATTATATTATTAGTTGAACTTTCTACATAAATCCCCATGTCTTCTTGTCTTATAATCGTGTTATTAGAAATTGTATTGTTTACACCACTCGATATTAGTCCAATTCCATCCCCATTATTGTCAGTCAAAATATTGTCATTAATCGTATTATTATAAGATCCCAAACGAAGATTTATCGTGCTTATGATTGATGTATCGGTAAGAATATTATCAGAAATTATTAAATTTGCTGAACCTTGGAGATCAATACCATAATGTAGGTGTTCTGAGATTGAATTATTTATAATCTTACCATCAGTAGACGTAATTGTTATCCCTGCTTCTCCGTTATCATAAATATCATTATTTTGCATAATAAAATTTGTGCACATAATTAATACTGTACCATCGTTCCAACAATTTTCTATGGAATTGTTGGTTATATCACCATTTTTCACATGATCAACTTTAATACCATCTAAATAGGAATGATTAATGTAATTATCCTGAATTGAAATATTGTTACAAAAAGTCACCCAAATGCCATAGGCATTATTATTAGTTACAATATTACCGATTAATTGTATATTACTCGAATTATCTATCCTAACACCTGCTCCTGTTCCAAAAGGGGAATTAGTAAATGTACATCTTTCAATTTTCAAAAATTTGGATGTATGTTCAATGAAGATGGGTTCTTCTCCATTCCCATCAATGAGTAGGTTAGAAATGATAAATGGATCTTGTTCGGTACCATTACCTTTTGAACTATAATTTTCTAAAGCAGTATCGTTGCTAATTAATATTGGATCTGTGGGCGTAAGAGTGTTTACAAAAAGTTTTGGTTCAATTCTAGGATTTTTATATTCAATTGAATTATTAAATTCTACATCAGAAACGGTGTTAAAATTTAATTTAGAATGAAGTATCATTACATATATTGAAATAGTCAAAATAAGAACGAGTATTTGAGAATAACGTCTGATGATTGCCACAAACGATATTTTGATTACTTTGCTATAAAAGCTTTATCTATAGCTTGAGAATTTCCACTTCCAACACCTATCGATAATGAAATTATTCCAAATCACGAGATTTTTCAAGTTTCGGAGTTCGAGGGAAGAAACCGAAAGAATGAAAGGGGTGGGGTGAACTGCTTTGTATTATGCCTAATACCAAAACAAACACCCCTATGATGGGGAAAGTCACATTCAAATTGAAAAGACTGCCCCAAGAAGAAAAAGACGAAGATCTATTTATCTCTTTGG
>JAEOTI010000808.1 GCA_016839955.1 Candidatus Hodarchaeota archaeon
CGTAACAATAGGCTCTTCTGATTGGCTTACAGAAGATGGTGATTTTGGCTTGGATTCGGGAGATAATTTGAAGTTCTTGACTAACATCATCGAATGGTTATCTTTTGAGGTTTAATTAATTAAATCTTCTTATCTTAGATTATGGTTTTTAGAGTTCTCCGTCCTGATGCAGAAAAAGTATGGCACAATAAGGAAATACTCAAACGTTTCTCAAGATATAAAGGTATCATAGACGGGACAAGATTGGCACGATATTTGATTGCAAAAACCATAGAATGTGAATTTGATCTTAAAGATCCTGTTGAAAATCTAGAGGAATTATTAGAAGAGAATTCTTTTTTTTTTAACGAACTTCTTAAGGATGATTACTCAGATTTAGTAAAGCGAAGTATCCAGAAGAATAATTATCTTTCTTTAACAGAAGCAATTGCAAACAAGTATTTGGAGAAATGTGTTTTTTGTGAAAGACAATGTGAAGTAAATCGTCTTGATGGAGAAACAGGATTTTGTCTAATTTCTAAAGATACATATGTTTCTTCAGCTTTCCTTCATATGGGAGAAGAAAGTGTTTTGATCCCGAGTGGGACAATATTTTTTCAAGGTTGTAATTTTGGATGTGTATTCTGCCAAAACTATGATATCTCTCAAACTTGGAAGGGTAAGAAGGCATTGGATGATATTGCTCAAAAAGTAGACACAAAAAAATTAGCTACTATTGCCGAAAAACTAGTTGACAAGGGTGCAATAAACATTAATTATGTTGGAGGAGATCCCATACCAAATATTCATACTATACTTGGTAGTTTAAATTTTCAGCAATCTAACATTTGCCAGCTATGGAATTCTAATTTTTTCTTAACTAATAAATCGTTATCACTACTAATAGATTTTATGGATTTCTGGCTACCAGATTGGAAATATGGGAACAACAAATGTGCTAAGACTTTTTCTGGAATAGATAATTATTATGATATTTTAGCCAGGAACCTTAAAAGAATCCATGATAAAGGAAGTGGAGAAATTTGCATCCGTCACTTAGTTTTACCTAATCATGTTGAATGTTGCTCAAAACCAATATTAGAATATGTTGCCAAAGAAATCCCTAAAGCAGTTGTGAATATAATGAAGCAGTATCGCCCCCAATACAAGGCTTATCAATTTAACGAGATAAATCTACCTCCAACTTCAGAAGAAATAAATGAAGTAAAAAATTATGCAGACACATTAGGAATTCTTTACGAACCGGTATCATAAATACTAAATCTTAATTAGAAAAATCTAAAAGTAATTAAATATTTTATAACCTAACTCTTTATTCTAAATCTTTTAATTTTAATATAAGGGTTTCATTATGAGTTATAATTTAAGTGACGTAAAAGGTCTAGGCAAGAAAGAAGATACACTAAAGGAAGCAGGGATAAACTCTGTTGAAAAGCTAGCGGAGGCTAATACTGACGATCTCATTTCCCTTAAGGGTATTGGGAAAGCAACTGCTGAAAGACTTATAGAAAACGCAAGAAATTTATTAAACAGCTCTGTAAACGATGAATCTTCAGAAACAATTACTGAAGAAACAACTGATAAGGAAGAGATAGAAATAGCAAAAGAAGAACTAAAGAAATTAGAGGAAAAGAAGTCCAAATTACAAGGTAAAAAGGCGGAAGAGGGTGATTTTGTGCTAGTTAAAATAACAGGCCGCACTCAAAAGGGTACTATTTTTAGAGTTTCTTCGGAAGAGGATGCTAAAAAAGCGGGGATTTATGATGAAAATAGAGCTCAACAAGGAATGTATACGCCTGAGTTTGTAATTATTGGTAAACCTGGATTTTTAAACGAAGGACTTACTGAAGTTATTAAAGATATAAATTTTTTTGAGAAAAAATCTGTAAGAATCCCCTCTACCAAAGCATTTGGTAAACGAGATCCTCAAAAAATCGAAAGAATTGGTATAGCCAAATTTAGAAGAATGAACGAGGGAAAGAATCCTGAAATTGGGAAAGAATTTGTTAAACAATCTCAAGGTCAAGTCCAAAGAGGGACAGTAACAAACGTGGTTCAAGGAAGAGTTATTGTTGATTATAATCACCCTTTAGCAGGACAAAGTATCGATTATAATATAGAGGTTATTGATAAAATCGAAGA
>JAEOTI010000081.1 GCA_016839955.1 Candidatus Hodarchaeota archaeon
ATAACCTAAATTCTTTTTTATCGCTGTTAATTAGAAGAATAGTCTTTATATTACGGACACCAACCTGATGAAGTTGAATTCCTTGAGTTTGGGGTTGGAGATCTTGAGTATCAGTCATTTTTATTCCCGATATAGAGTGTGATCTTTGATATTCTGTTTTTGAAAAGCAACTTTCCTCTTTATACATGCTTCACAAGTACCACAATGGAGAGGTTTCTCATCAATGATTTTAATTGGTGAATAACAACTACAGGAAAAGGGAACTAAAGGTGTTAAACCCGTCTCAGCACATTTCTTAACAACATTTTCTTTTGTATAAGTAAGTAAGGGTAAATCTAGTTTTATGCTTCCATAGAATCCTCCAAGCCTTAAAACATCTTCACAAGCATGAAAAAAATCCTTAGTTTCATCTGGAAATGTTTCTGCATCTGTTGCATTACCTCCTGCATAAATTGATGCTGTCTTCACGTTTGTTGATTTAAAGATCGCTTCACAAAGGGTAGCTGTTGTTATATAGAAGTTTACCTGCCTAAAAGGGACATAAATTGCACGAACAGTTTGTCTTAGTCTTTCTAAATTAGATAGATCCTCAAAAGATATCTTTGGAAGATTTTTTTTACTATCCATTAATGGAATACCTGTTAACTCAGTAATCGTTCTGAGTAAAGAGTTTTTTATAATAAAAAATCCATCTAAACCTAGTTTTTTTGATAAATTTATTCCAATTTGTTCCTCATGCTTTCTCCCTCTTTGTCCATAGTCAATAAAGATCCCAATTGTCCATGTATGATTCCTCTTAGCGATATTTGAGACAACTAAACTGTCAAGCCCTCCACTAATGAGACACAATCCTATTTCTTCGTCTTTGGGGAGGATTTTCTTAAGGTAAACTAACTTAATATCTCCAAACTGAATGTTTTCAGAATCAACGTTGAAGTTAAACATTTTTCATGCTCGCTCAAATGATTTTTCTTAGAATCAAATGGTAATATTATTTTTTAGGACTTTCCTGAGTTCTAAACTAATTTATTTTGTAACATTATCAAAAGAATATCTCAAAGGACAATGTAGATGTTATTCAGGGAATATTTTCTCTTTTGATTATTGTCGCCTTTCTCCATAATAACCTCAAAATGGAAGGAGGCACAATCGAGTGACTTTAGCACAAGACAATCCGGATTATCAAAACTACTACGATTCCCCCAAACTCAAAATTGCTGTTCTAGGAAATGGGAAAGTTGGAAAAACCTCACTTTGTCAATGTTTACGAGAAGGTCGAATTCCTGGTACATACGATTTAACGGTTGGAGTCGATATTACAACAAAGGATGTGAAAATCGCGGGAAATGAAGTCAGATTGATCCTTTGGGATATGGCTGGCCAAGAACAATTTGGATGTGTAAGACCTGCATTTTATGATGGAGCCAAGGTTGCATTAATTGTGTTTTCACTACAAGATCGTGGAAGTTTCTATGATTTGAACTCCTGGATAAGAGAAATCCGTCAGAACTCCCCAGGAACCCCCTTTGTGATTGTTGGAAATAAAAATGATATTCGGACTCGAGAAGTTGATCGAAAAGAGATTGAAGATCTAGCATCACAGTTTAGAGTGCCATATGTTGAAACTAGTGCCAAAAAATCAACAAACGTCGAAGAAGCTTTTCGTGTTGCAGCTATTTTAGCTCTCCAAGGTACAGCAGTTGCTTGGTGATTTTTTAATATAAATCCCTTTTTAATTTAATTATAGGCTATGAAGTAGCCTTATTCTTTCTTAATATGTTTTGCAAATGTATAAACAGTAATATATTTGGAGAATGAAAAACATAAGTCTTCTTCAGAAAGAAATACTTTTCAGAAGCATTTTCTCCCAACTTTCAGTAAAACAATTTTAAAACTGATAAAGATTTTTTATTGAATGAAGTTAGGAAAAAAGGGATTTATGACACTTTAGTAGATTGTTGTAGGTTGGATGAAGCTTGGGTGAGATAAAAACAGCAATTGCTGGATTAGGGAACTGTGCAAGCAGTATAATCCAAGGAACTTATTTTTATACAAATGCACCTGAAGATAAAATCGTTCCAGGGTTGATGCATGTCCGATTTGGTCCATATCACCTACGAGATATTAAATGGGTAGGTGCTTTTGATGTAAATCGCAAAAAAATTGGAAAGGATCTATCTGAGGCTATTCTAGAACCACCAAATTGTACTCCAATTTTTTGTGATGTTCCTTATACAAATGCCAAAGTCTATCCTGCACCAATTCTAGATGGTGTCGCACCTCATATGCAGGAGTCCTTTTTTACTTATGATACTGACAAATTAGACCCTGTAGATGTGGCAGATACGCTTAAAGAAATTAAAGCGGAGGTATTAATCAATTTCTGCCCAGTTGGATCGGAAAAAACAAGTCAATATTATGCTCAAGCCTGCCTCGATGCAGGGGTAGCTTTTGCTAATGGAATTCCGGCTTTTATTGTCTCAGATCCTGAGAAGAACTGGCCAAAGAAATTTGAAAATGCTGGAATCCCCTGCGCTGGAGATGACATAAAGAGCCAACTTGGAGCAACAATTCTTCACCGAACCATTGCCCGATTAATGCTTGATCGAGGGATTGAGATTGAAGAAACATACCAACTAAATGTTGGTGGAAATACAGATTTTGAGAATATGAAATACGAAGATCGCCTTGTCACAAAACGAATTTCAAAAACAGAGGCTGTAACATCACTTTTACCATATGAAGTTCCTACACGAATTGGTCCCAGTGATTATGTACCATTCCTCGAAGATAAGAAGATTTGTTACCTTTATGCAAAAGGAAAATTCTTTGGTGATCAACCTGTAACTTTGGAAGCGAAATTGAGAGTGGAAGATTCTCCAAATTCTGCTGGAGTAATGATAGATGTAATTCGAGCTTTAAAGATTGCACAAGACAGAAAGATCGCAGGACCTCTTATTTCTATGTCGTCTTATGCTTTCAAACATCCTCCAGTACAAATTCCTGATTTTCAGGCTCGAGAATGGGTTGAAGAGTTCATAAAAGGAAATCGTGATAGATGAAAATTTTGAATTCATTTTTGAGAAAAATGATGAGTTTGGATAAGGAGAAATACATATGCAAGCTGTGTTAAAATCAAAAAGTGAACCTGGTGTTGAAATTCAAGAAGTTCCTGAACCAGAAATAAAAAGACCTGATGAAGTAAAAATAAAGATTAATGCTGCTTCAATATGTGGTACAGATGTACATATGCATGAATACAATGATTGGGCTAAAAATCGACTCAAACCTCCGTTCATAATTGGTCATGAAGTTGGTGGGGAAGTAATCGAGATTGGACAGGACGTTACCAGTTTAAAAATCGGTGACAATGTTTCTATGGAATGCCATATTGCATGTGGTGTCTGTTATCAGTGTAAGAGCGATAGAATGCATATTTGTTCCAATACGAAAATCATTGGGGTAGATATAGATGGTATATTTGCAGAATATGCTGTCATACCAGAGTTGAATGCTTGGAAAAATGATGAGGATCTAGATCCTCGTTTAGCTTCTTTACAAGATCCGCTAGGTAATGCCATTCATACAGCATTGCCAAAGGATGGAACAAATGAGGATCTTGCTGGAAAAAATGTTGCAGTTATTGGTTGTGGTCCAATTGGCCTCATGAGTATATCTGTAGCAAGAGCATTAGGGGTGTCTCAAATATTTGCAACGGGTGGAGGTAGTAATCTTAAACGACTTGAATTGGCTAAAGAAATGGGTGCAGATCGAGTATTCAATGTTAGAGAGGAAGGAGATATTATTGTAAAAGAGATTTTGGATGCAACAGAAGGTAATGGTGTTGACTTTACGTTTGAAATGTCAGGAATACCTTCAGGATTAGAAACCGGGATGGAAATCACAACAAAAGGTGGACGTATTTCTCTTCTTGGTATCTTTGACAAGCCATTTCCCGTAGATTTGAATCGGATGGTTTTTCAATCATTCACAGTTTATGGAATTGCAGGTCGGAGAATGTTCCAGACATGGCAACAAATGCGAGGTCTTCTAAGAAATAAACCTTTCCAAGAAGCATTGACAAAAGTGATTACCCATAGATTCAATATGGCAGATGTAGATAAAGGATTTGATGAGATCTACTCTAAAAAAGCAGGAAAAGTTGTTCTGGATCCATTCAAATAAATTTTAATCTTTAAAACCATAACGGGGAAGGATAACCTTTTTTTATTTAATTTTCTAATGTTTGATATTAATCTACTGTTAACCAGTGCAAATTCAGCCTTTTAACTGATTTTTAAGGATTGAAAAACACTAGTCGAGAGCGTCATCTTTAGAAGCTCTTAGGCATAATACCTTTCAAATTGATTCAAAGTAATTGGAAAGACCATATTTTGAGGTTGTAATGAATGACACGAGATCCAAATGCGTTTTTACAAGAAGAGTACAAAGAACTAGTAGAGAAATCATTAAATTGGAAATTAAGGGTTCTTGAAGGCCCAAGTACCCCTCGTTGTAAGGTAGAGGGGAAATCCGTCATTATGTTATGTAGTAACAACTATCTAAACCTCAGTAATCATCCTAAAATCAAAGAAGCCGCCAAAAAAGCTGTTGATACCCATGGTGCTGGCTCTGGTTCTGTCCGAGCAATTGCTGGAAATATGGATATTCATTTTCAAGTGGAAGAGAAACTTGCGGAATTCAAGAAAACAGAAGCCTCATTAATCTATCAAACAGGCTTCGCGGCTAATGCAGGGTTAATTCCTCAACTAGCTCCAACCAAAGAGGATTTAATTATTAGTGATCAATTGAATCACGGTAGTATAATCGATGGTGTGCGTTTATCTAAGGCAGAAAGAGCTGTATATAACCACTGTGATATGGAAGATTTGAGAAGGGTTTTAGATGAAGCTGAGAAAAGAACTCCTCCATATCGTCGAATCCTAATAATTACTGATGGAGTATTCTCAATGGATGGAGATATTGCGCCAATGGATCAAATTGTTAAGGTTGCAACAGATTATGGTGCAATGACCTATGTAGATGATGCACATGGTGAAGGTGTGATCGGGAAGGGTGCAGGAATTGGAGCTCATTTTGGTATTGAAGGAAAAATTGACGTTGAAATGGGTACATTTTCTAAAGCATTAGGTGTTGTAGGTGGTTTTGTTGCTGGAAGCCGAGATTTAGTAAATTATGCCTTCAACAAATCACGAACATGGCTATTATCTGGATCTCATCCACCTGCTGTAGCAGCTGCTCAATTATCATCGATAAAAATCATGATGTCTGAACCAGAGCATGTAGAAAATCTGTGGAAGAACGTCAACTATTTTAAGAAAGCGATTCTTGATATGGGCTTCGAACATGAGATCACAAAAGCGAGTGCCACAGCGATTACACCGATTATTATCGGCGAAGCAAGTGATGCAGTTAAATTCAGTGAAAAACTATACGAGGAAGGAATTTTTGCTTTACCTATTCTTTTTCCAATGGTTCCTCGGGGAACCTCTCGCATTCGCACCATGATGAATGCAGGTTTAACAACTGAATACTGAGATGAAGCTCTATCTGCATTTGAAAAAGTTGGAAAAGAATTGAAGGTAATTTAAACGGATTTTATCCGTTTTCTTCCTTTTTTTATTTCAAACTAGGAATTTGATCCGATACAAAGACATAATCACAAATTAAACAACGCAAGAAGTATTTTTATATGTTATTTTTCAAATATAGTTACCAAAATGTATGAAGACAGCTTCTGAGCCTTGTTTTCTAACATCAATGACAGTAAGGGATTGCTAATTTGCTTTATTTAAATGATCTGTGTAAACCCGAGAATAGTATTTTGAACAAAAACAGTTAATTGAGACTGAATTTAATACAAAGATATTGAAATTAATACAAAATATGAAGTATGTGGAGTATTAGGTTGTTATTACTGTCCATTTTATCAGCCATATATTTATAGAGCTATTCATGAAGTCTATCCTAATATTTATGATAATATTCTCCAATTAGAACTTTAATTAAACAAACCTTCTGTTGTTGGAAATCTTTTTTTGAATCACTTGTTTAAACATAAACAATCAAAGTTAGATCCTTTTATGAGTTAAAAATTAATGGTGTAAAGAAAATGATAGTTTGTCTATAAGAAAGGAATATGTGAAGAAAAATGAAATTATTTGAATTTAATACTGAAGATAATTTTGTTTATGAAAATGGTTATCACATAACTTCTGATGTAACTAGAATAGGTAAAATAATAACACATTATGAGTTATATAAAAAAATAATTAATATACCGGGAGAAGTAATAGAATGTGGTGTTTTCAAGGGATCATCTCTTATAAGATTTGCTACCTTCAGAGGAATACTTGAAAATCCGAATTCCAGAAAAATTGTTGGTTTTGATACCTTTGGGGACTTTCCTAATTCTAGTTATGAACTTGATAAAAAATATGTTGATAACTTTGTGAAAGCAGCTGGAAATAGAAGTATATCCCTAACGGAATTAAAAAAAGTCTTTGAATATAAAAAATTCATAAATTATGAATTAATAGCAGGTAATATAATAGATACTATTCCAGAATACATAATTAATAATCCTGCTCTAAAGATAGCATTATTACATATAGATGTGGATATTTATGAGCCAACAAAAGTAATATTAGAATATATGTATGATAAGGTGGTCAAGAATGGTGTATTAATCTTAGATGATTATTCTACTTTTCCGGGTGAAACTAAAGCAGTAGATGAATTTGTCAGTAATAAAAATATTATTATTCGTAAATTTCCGTTTTCTCATAAAATACCATGCTATATAATTAAAGAGTGAAGAATATTGACTGTCTTTTAGATCAATGGATGAAATTATGAAAACCTTATTTTCCTGAAACCTATGAGGAGGAGCAAAAACAGAAATGGTTAGCAGAAAATGGTGGTACAGGAATTGCTTCTGATCCTTTTAAGAAATAGGATAAGGCATAGTCTTCTTTACCATGTTCAGATAGCACCTGAGCATGTAATCTAGCCTTTTCAGGTGATAATCCTTTTTTGCTAAAATCTAGTAAGTGATAAGTATCACCTTCAACAGTATCCATTTTTGAAATAATTTTTTGTTTTACTTTTGTTAATAGGAGCAATGTCTTTTTTTGTTGGTATTTCTTCAGAAAAAGTAATTATTCCAGATCTAACTGGTTTTTCCCATACTACTTTTTTACTCATTATATTACCAATTTAATCAAATTTAAGCATTTCATTATTGAAATAACTATTATTTGTTATTTAGATTTCCAAGGACTAGACACTTTACAGTATGCAGAAAGGATTACAACAGGGATGCTAAATAGGGTACGGGGTATCCTTAATACATTTGATTTTGATTTTTCATATGTTCCTTAAGTAACATATGAACATAATCAACTCTAATATTGACTATTTCTTTAGGAGAATTTCTTGTAGTAATTCATAAGATAGTTCTTTGGGGAGACGATCGTATTTACTCAAGAAAAGTGAAACTGCTGCAGACCAAATTTCTGTAAGCTCAGTTCTATCCTCTAATG
>JAEOTI010000029.1 GCA_016839955.1 Candidatus Hodarchaeota archaeon
CCCGTCCCAGATAACAGAAATTCTCCGTTTTCTTCGTTAATCTCGAATTTCAAATTAGGATCTTCAATTAACAGGTTTTCAATGAGTTCTTTCATTTTCTCTAAATCTCTTAAATATTCTGGCTCTATTGAAGCAGTTACGACGGGCGTTGTAACATATTTCACATTTTCAAAAGGAACTATTTGATCTAGATACTTAGATTCAACAATAGTTTCCCCGCTTTTAATTTTTTTAAGTCCTTCTATAGCAACGATATTCCCTACAGGAATCTCGTCCACTTGTTCTCTTCTTTGTCCCATGAAAATTGCAATTCTCTGAATAGTTTCGTAATTATTTTCTCTTAAAAGAAATATTTCTCTTTTTTTTTTGGCATTTCCCTGAAAATATCCTTCCAGTTGCGACTAAACCATGCTTATCTGCTTGAACTTTACTCAAGCAAATTACTAACGGGCCATTAGGATCGCATTTAATCATAGCTTTTCCTACTTCTGAATTCAAATCTCCATCATAGATCTTCTTAATTCTATATATTTGAGCTTCATTAGGATTTGGGAGATGATCAACGACCATTTCTAATATTGCCCTGTGTATAGGGAGATAAATCTGCAAATCACTATACGAGTCTTTAGAATAGGTGTCTTTTTGGTAGCGTGATTTAATGTCGCTAAACTTGAGATCACTCTCTTCCATGATTTTGGCGGTAAACCCCCACTTATGGAGCGCCGAACCGAACGCTACATTTCCCTCAGCGGGAGATACTTTCCATTCCTTATTAAAAGGTGGCGTTGCATATCTTTCTATTAAAGTATTGAAGTCATTAATGATTCTTATATATTTTTTCCTAATATCTTCATCTGTAAGCTTTAATTCCCTAATTAATCTATCCACTTTATTAATGAAAAGCGCTGGTTTAACTCCTTCTTGTAATGCTTGTCTTATAACCGTCTCAGACTGACTAATTATCTCCTCTACCGCATCTACAACAACTACCACTCCATCAACAAGTCTCAATGCTCTTGTAACTTTTCCACTGAAATCTAAATGTCCGGGAGTATCTACAAGATTAATTAGAAAAGGTTCATGCCCCTCAAGAGATTTCTCATAATACAACGAAATATTCGCAGATTTCATTGTAATACCCCGTTTTTGTTCCTCCTCAAGAAAATCTAAAGCACGCGCCTCTCCTGCTAAGTCCGGACTTAATAAACCTGCTTCGCTCAAGAGGGAATCAGATAGGGTGGTTTTACCGTGATCGATATGGCCAACAAATCCAATATTTCTTATATTAACAGTTTTCTCCATTAATTTAAGAATTTCTGTAATCTCTTTCCTAGGTGGCATTTTTTCAGAAGTGTTATTATTAAGTATTCAAAAGTATATTTGGATTAAAATTTTAGGTAAGTTTCCTCGAAATTTCATCTCTTAGTTTCTCTACTTTTTGATCATGTGGATAATTATCATAACTTATTTTCACATATTTAAACGCTTTTTTTAAATCCCCTAGCTTGTAATGAGCTTTTGCAAGTAAAAACCATAAGCGAGAATGGAGTATATCTTCAATTAAATTGTTCTCTAAAAGATCTATCACATCTTGATATCTTTTTTGAAGAAGATAGATATCACAGAGATTTCCAAGTGAAATGGTATCATTAGGACTAATATCAATAGCATGTTTATAATATTCTTCTGCCTTATCAAACTTTTTTTTAAATTGGTATGACAGAGCCAACTCATACCAAGCGTATGTATTTTCTCTATCAAATTCGAGTGCAATTCTACACTGTTTTATTGCGAAATCATCGTTTCTTCCTTCAGAACGGGATCTTACATAAATAGAATTTCTAAATGCTTCAGAAATTTGTCTATTCCATATATTTCTCTCTTCTATATTCAAATCTTTAATATATTCCTGTAGTTCATTAATTAATGGTCTTAATTCATCATTTGAAAAAACACGATGATAAGCATCATGAATCAAGAAAAGTATAACAGGTAAGAAGTTACTTTTTAGTCTCTTTCTAACCTCCTCCTTAAAAACTCTTTTAGCTACTATATCACCTACTTTAGCAAGTCTTTTCAATGTTGGAAAAGCAATTGATTTATTTAACAAATTTGTATTGTAATCATTTTCAGCCCAGGCCTGAAGATTGGAACAATGACCCCAGAATTCTGTATCGATTGAGATGAATTCATCACTCTCAGATGAATTCAAAAAGACCTCCTCTGCCTCATCAATGGACTTGAACTCAATATAATCCACATCTTCTGTTTGATTCTGATTCAACAATAAATGCTTACATTGTAAAATCATCTTATCTTGAACAAAGATATTAGAATCGCCATTCTCAAGTTTAAGAGTAATATAATCATTAACTCGAAACGTTTTCAACAAAGTATATTTTTTAAACCAACTCTCTTGACCTGTTGCTGATAATTCTGAAAATGGATACCACATATAACCTTTGGTAAATGGCTTATACACGTCAGATTTTCCAAAATGTTCCCAAAGTTCTTTAGACAAAATCATTCCCTCATAACAATCCTCTTCCAAACATTCTTCTAATTCTTTGAACAAAATAAAGAATTCGACTTCATATCCCGCTAGGGCGTATCTAAAAGGAGGAGCGACTTTAAGTAAATCATATAGTTTTTGGGTTATCTCTCCAG
>JAEOTI010000537.1 GCA_016839955.1 Candidatus Hodarchaeota archaeon
ACGAAATTTTCCCCTTTTTCCAGTGAGTCCTTAAATGAATTGTGGTATTTTTCAATGCATCTCATTCCAACCTTTCTAGCCAAAGAAGGGAGATCTTCTTGCATATACTCCTCTTTTTTCAGTAATCCATCTTCAATTAGAAACACAAGAAGGTCTATTTTCTTTCCTAAGGCGAGTAAGATTTCGTCAGAGTCTTCATCAAATGAATAAAACGCTGTTAAATCTACAATCTCTCTCTTCCAGCTCACTTCAGGAAATTTTCTGAAAAATCTCTCAATTAGGAGATTAATTTCCTCTTCACACCAAAGGGGATTAACATCTGATTCAATGAAAAAAACAAAGAGAAGTGGTTGTTCTCGCTTCTTAAAGAATAAAGATACCTTTGACATTTGTAATATATCAATAGCGTCGTCCTCTACCTCTGTTGCATAATTATATAGTGCACTTATCAACCCTGACCGAAGAATGATGTCAGTTGAACTTCCTGTTTGAAATTTTCGATGATAAACTACAGTTCCTGATTCGTGAATGATCAAAAATTCTCTAATTATCATCGGATAACCTCATTGGTCTAGAAAACCATTTCCTCGTTAATCTTGTTTAACAAACTGCTTTAAGTCGGGAGAGTGATTTATTAATCTCTTATTGAAAACTTACTTTAGGAGACACCCTGTAATAAAAGTATTATTGGTTCAGAATAAGTAATATTCCTTTACAATTTCTTGAAATCAGTAAATTCTAGTAAAACGTTGAAGAGATAACTTCAATCCCGTAATCATCAAATAATTCTTTCATTATTATAACTAGAAATATCATTTTTCATTCTAATTGTATTAATTTCTTATATCGTGCTTTTAACTGCTGTCTTTGAGATATGATAGTTTGAAATTCTCTAGTGATATTTTCCTTTTCCGTCTGTTCAGATGGAAATACCAGAATAACTTCTTGCAATCGATCTCCTAAAGTTGAAATGGTTGCCTGAACAAAAGTTTTCGCACGAATTTGGGCAAGCACTATTGGTGTGTTTAAACTCCATAAAAGCAAATATTCATTCAGTACATCCTTCTTCAACACGCGTATCTTTTTAAGATGACTTTGAATGACAATTTTTTTGTCCTCAGCAGTAATAAAAGCTGTTCTCCCAATCAGATATGTTCCATCATTTACTATTAGAATATCCCCTTCTTGGATATCCTGACGTTTCTTATATTGGAAGTATACTTCCTCTGCTATCTGCTTGAGTGGTTCAATATCAATTTCCATGTTTATCAGGTCGCTTGTCCTTACAAAGGGTACATTTCCTGATCCGTAAAACTTTGCACCCACTTCATGCCCACGTTTGATCGATAGGACTTTCTGTTCAACTAATTCCTTTATTGATATTAATTTATACCCTTTCTCCTTATAATTTTGCAATCTGCTCTTTATTTCAGGATTATAATACGTTGGGATCAGAATTTGGGAGTTTATCTCATTTCTATTCAATATGAATCCTTTTAGAGAGTATTCCAGTTTTTTGCCACTTTGAAATCTTCTATAATTTTCTACTACTATTGGAAAATCATCATCTATGACCTTATTTCCATTTACATCTTTTAGTGTCTTTCCTGATCCGTCCATTTTGTATAAAATTTTCCCATTTTTGTCATGGCCTACCTTATCAGCTACTGCTACAAAAATTGGGTAGGATTCACTGGGTGGAGCAATTTTCTCTACGAATAATAATGATGTTTTAATATGAGTATGAGGCATATATGCCAAATGCCCACAAGAGATGATTGCATTAATTTTATAATTTTTTAGAAGATATTCGATTATATATCGATCTCTTGGGTTCCCAAATATTCCTTCAGGTAATACAATACCTAATTTCCCTCCTTTTTTAAGAAATTTCAGAGATCTTTCAATAAATAATATTTGAGGGGGTTGTCTTTCATGTAAATCTGATGTTTTCTTCCAAGTGTTGGATTCATCATCATTCACCCACTTTTTACCTAATTCATAGGTTTTAAGCAATTCTGAATTCTTGATTGGAATTTTCACTCCAAATGGTGGATTTGTCATTACGAAATCAAAAGAGTTAAAGTGGATATTATTTTGTGTTTCAGAAGACCAGTTTGTAGGAATTTCTAATGAATTCTCACAATAAACTTTGGAATCTTTAGAGTCTAACAGGGCCAAATATAAACGGCAGATTTTAGCCAAAAACGCATCTTTGTCGATTCCAAATAGCTTGGTCTTCATTGTGCTATTTTTATCTCTTAAGAGTACATTGGTCAAAAACCCTCCTGTTCCACAGGCAGGATCAAGAATGAGATCCTCTTTTGACGGGTTTAGGATATCAATTATTGTATTAACAATGTTTTTCGGAGTAAAAAACTGCCCTTGAGATCCTCGTAATGATGGAAGCATAACCTGTTCAAAAGCATCTCCAATTGCATCACGTGATGCTTTACTTATTTCATATTCCTGTAATTTTCTCACTACGTATTGGAGATTAGATTTATCAATAACAATATTGTCTTTTGAACTTAAAATATCATTGAATTGAGATTTTAACGATTTAAACAAATTATTTAATCTATTTTCTAGTTTTTTTCCTGGAAAATCGAGTTGGAATACTGTAGGTTCATTTTCAGGTGTGCTATTTTCGTCTTGGATTTTACACAACAACAGGAAAATTACCTGCTCAACCAATTGATTATCTTGTGTTATTCCTTTAAAATTCCCCGCAAGATGATTTCTTATATCATTGAAGATTTCTTTCAAGTCACTGGGTTCTTTCAAATCCTTACGAAGAATCATCATTACTACCACCAAAAGAATATCTATTATGAATATTTTTCTAAAAAAAGGACAACCTAGTATAATTTGAATAAAGGATAAATAAAAAATCTTAATATAGATTAATGAGTTTATTTAATTGAGATGAAATCTTCTTGGTTTACCTTCCCAGTCGAAATTCAAAGAATTGACTGGCCATGGAAGAGTAAATTTCCATCAGAAGAAGTTTTTCAACTATTAAATGAATTTTTTAGATATCCCTCCTTTTTTGACATCCAGTACGAATTTCATGAAGTGACTAGACCTGATTATGGTCTTGTTCGCTCAATAATTGTAGTTACTCCAATGTTTAAAGAGAAGAGGAAAAAAACTGACGACTATTATGCAATCAGAGTTTTCCCGAAATCCTTACTTGACGAGAATGTAGTCATTGATTTGGCCAAATATAGTCAAAAACGTATTAAAAAGTTAATTTCTTCATTGGGTTCACATTACCCACAGACTCACTTCCTTGAATCCCAAAAATATGTTGTTGTTCTCCAGCCATTTCTTTTTAGTCCTGTTTGTGACTTCACGACGAATATGGATATCCTAAACTTACTTAAGCTTATTTATCTTAGTTCCAAGGCAAAAATTCTTCTTGATTATAACCATAATCACTTTTTACGTGTCAATAATGACAACTTACTTTACGTAGACTCTGATTATATGGGTAATGAATATTCTGATGAGCAGATAGCGTTAAAAGCAAATTTAAATCAAGCGATGATCTTCATCACAAGTGATAATGCAAAATTTATTCCTAATGGGCTTCTTACCCTTTCTTCGGAAAATCAAGATCTCCGAAATTATGCAGAATCGGTTACGAAGGCCTTAGATAATTTCATTTTCATATGTAAAGAAGACT
>JAEOTI010000538.1 GCA_016839955.1 Candidatus Hodarchaeota archaeon
AAAATGGAAGTCGCAGTTGAAATAGAAAACTTATCAAAATCATATGGTAATATCCTAGCTCTCGATGATATTTCATTGACCATTCCAGCAACATCGATATTTGGATATCTTGGACCTAATGGAGCTGGGAAAACTACTACAATGAAAGTTTTGACAGGATTGTTACATTATCATAAAGGGTCTGTTAGAATCTTCGGAGAAGAAGTTAAGAGGACAAATGCAGCTCACAGGCGTAATTTTGGATTTCTTCCAGATGCTAACCTTCCAAGGAATTACAGAATTGAACGTTTCCTGCGAGTATCAGCTCATATGCATAATATTCCCGATTTAAGTAATAACATTCGTCGAGTTCTTAAAAAAGTCGGTCTTTTTAATTTACGAAAAAGAAAAATTGGCTCTCTCTCGAAAGGCCAAAAACAGAGAGTTGGTTTGGCAAATGCTCTTTTAGCTGATCCTCCTCTCTTGATTCTTGATGAACCGAATGCGGGATTGGATCCTCTAGGCCGCGTAAAAGTTCTTCAGGTTCTAAAGAATCTGGCCAAAGAAGGAAAAACAGTCTTATTATCCAGTCATATTATAGGTGAGGTTGATAAAATTGCTACTGATTTGGCAATCATTCACAAAGGAAGAATTATTGAGCAGGGTAAACGTGAATCGATAAAAAAAGATATTCTCGGACGGAGCAAGTATGTTATTGGGGGAATGTTAGATCTCTCTCAAGTTGATATGCTTGATTATATCTCGTCATGTACACAGGACTATATGGATAGATATGTCATCCAAGTCACAGATGAAAACATTTCAACTAATCAAATTCTTTCGGACTTAATGACAAAAGCAGGCGCTCAGATTCAGTATTTTTCTTCAGCTGAATTAAGCCTAGAGGAGTTCTTCTTAGAAAAAATCAACGGACAACTCATTGAGGAGGTTTCAGCATGAGAACAGTCCTAATTCAATTCAAAAATGATGTTATTGATGAAAAACTCAAGTTTGCCTTATTAACAGTGCTTACGACACTTTTATGTATAGTAGCGATTATATCAACCTTTTACATTGATGAACTAATGAGTTTGCTGGGTTTTGAAAATTTTCCTCCCTTATTTGAACCATCAGCAACGGTGGCATTCTTAGATTTCTTAGGTGATCAAGTGTTATTTGGTCTTTTAATTATGTCTCTTGGTACAATGGGGGTCTTTGCTTCTGAAATTGAATCAGGATCCATCAGTTATTCATTAACCAGACCAATCAGTCGTAAGGCCTATACGGCTTCTCGTGTTACTGCACGAGTATTGGCATTAACAGCCCCTTTAATCCTTGGATCGATAATTGGTTGGATTTATATGTCACTTATGTTTGAACAACTACCCCTTGAGATATTATTCGTTGCAATACTCCCAATTGTGATTCTATTCCTATATATGGGCTTTTTAACTGCATTTTTCAGTTCAAGATTTTCGAGTCTAAATGCGGGTTTGATTACGATCTTTATCTTGATCCTTCAGTCTACACTAGCTTTTCTTGAGCCACTCGAATTTCTTTCTCCATTCGCCCTTTCAAATATCTGGTCAGAGGTATTAATTAATGGAAAGCTTGAATTTACAATTGAGATCCTCGGTAAATTCTTGGGATTAATTTCATGGACTATTATCTCCTTTGTTGCCACATTAATCTCTATGGATCGTCGTGATCTCTAACTCTTCTCTTTTTTTCTCTCTCTAAATTCTTATACTTCTGTTTCTTTTTTTGTAAGAATTAGATAGACTATTGATAAGATTATGCTTGACAGCAGAAGTAAAATACCAAGAATCAATAAGAACGGTGTAAGCTCTGGAATAAATCCAAGACTCGGAAATAGAATGAATACTGAGAGACCATTTGTAAGAGAAATCAAAATTAAAAGACTTCGATATTCTGGAGCGAATAATATCCAGAGGAAGTTATTGATTAGGATTACCGACCAAATAGTATGGGTCCTATAAATTAAAAATCCAACACTTATAATCGCAATTGAAAATGAAACAAGGCCAATAAGCAAGTTCTGTTCATAAGTAGAAATTCCTAAGAGTAAAAAAAAGAACCACCATGAACCCAATAATATCTCTAACGGAGATAAACGCGCAAAGCCCATGTACAGGTTAGTAAATGCCGTGGATTGGGGTTCAGCAACTATATCGAGAAGGAGGGCTACTCTTTTTCCAATTTCTGTTAGAATATATCCATTCTGACTCTTATTCACAATATCAGATTTTAACAACAGTAGTAGATGATATGCCGCGTTACTGGAAGCAGGAACATTGAGTTCATCTAAGAACTCCGAGTATATAACCGGTTCGTTTTTTGTATGCAATAATCTAATAATTTT
>JAEOTI010000539.1 GCA_016839955.1 Candidatus Hodarchaeota archaeon
ACCTCCAGCAATAGATATTAATTTCTTTTTATCTGAAAATTTTACCTCTTTATTGTTTTGAAAGATTTTGAGGGCATCTATACTACTAAAAGAATCTAAATAAAAGATAAAATCATAATTAGTCTCCAACATTTTCCAATATTCTTTCGAAATCGTTTCTTCAACTCGAATCTCAATAGATCTTTCATATTTCTGAAGTTTCTTTAGCGCAGAGATGAGTGGAGGTAATGAATACCAATTTGAGTTCCTCCACTTGAAAATAACACAGGACTTTGACAAATTTTTCCCACTTGGTCCTAGAAGTTAGAATTTTTTCTTTTTAACGTGTTTTTAATGCGAGTTTAATCCATTCCTTTGATAATTGATTTATTTGTTTTTTAGACATAGAACCAGGAGTCATGTATGCCCGAATTACTCCATCAGACGTTTTTAATGTGATTTTCGTACCATTATTACCAATCGCTATTCTTTCTGTATTAAATGATGAATCCTTAAAATTTTGGAGCTTTGTGAGCCCGGCATCTATAGCTGCTCGATCAGATTCATTGAATCGGGCAGGAAGCTCAAAAGAGTCATCAAAATCAACAACAATTTTTTCATGGGGTATGATCTCATTATAGGCTTTAGTAATTGCTGGGATGGCAGCTAACGCACAAATTGTCACAGCGATGGCAATTGAAAGGACAGCAAATGTCACATCAGTTTTTTGCGAAAGAAAAGTCGATTCAATGTTAGCAGCTTTCACTATAGGGAAAAGAACTAGACCAACATAGTATGCAATCCCACCGCAAATGATTCCAAGAATAATATATTCAGTGGAAAGAAGAACTTTCACACCTCGATCGCTTAATCCTAATGTTCCATAGAGTCGTATCTCACGTCTTCTTTCCCAAACTGAATTTAAAATCACTTGATAAACAATAAGGGCACTTATCGCTAATGGGATAATCTGGGGAATTACACCCTCTGTTTTACCAAAGAATGATATTTTGATTTCATAGACCTGATTGTTTTTCCCCATAACTATCTTTTGATTTTCCAACCGATCAGCAAGTTCTTTAGCAACTTCGATGTTTGTTGTTCCCAATAAAATCTGAGTAGGTGGAGTTTCTGAAACTTGAATGAAAGATGTTTCAGCTAATGTTTTAGCTAGTTGGACTCGCCAAAATGCGAAATCTAAAACAATGAATTCTGTACTATTACAAGGTCTTTCTTCAATGTAGTTTGGAGGTGCTATTGGTTTACCATTTACATTTGATAAGTCACCAAGTTGGTCATTAAAAATTCCGGTAACATTTAGTGATAAGCCTAATACAGTGCCACTTGCATTGTAAGTGAAACTAATTGTCTCATTTAGTGAAATATCATATTTCCTTTGGAGTGCTTTTGATATCAGAACGTTTGATGTGTTATCTTTCAACCAACTACCTTCTTCTTTATATCGAGACTCCAAATGTGTGATCTTTTCTTCTTCTAAGGGAGAAATGGCAAGTAAGTTACCCAGGCTTTGAGACCAGTTATTCTCATGTGAATCAATTGTGATATCTGGAATATCATCGAAAATAGTTGAATAAAATCGCATTGCAATAGGAATTTCAGTCTCTTCATAGACTTGAATTGTAACGTTTGAGATAATTTCAACTCTTTTGGTTAGAGGTAATTGGTATGAGCCTTGAAATGGAATAGAAATATAATTCTCAATCAGAATCGATTCATCAAATTCATAATCAACTTTTTTGCCTTCAGTAATTACATCTACTTCATAATTATTACTTACTATTAGAACAAATGATGTAATCGCAATTCCTAAGGTTAAAAACATTACTAGACTTCTACTTTTACGTCTCCGTAGATTCCTTATACTCAAAGTCAAGAATGTATAAGATCGATCTAAGAATCGGGGGATGGGAATCAGTAGGCTTATCATAGTTATTAAGATAAACAAACCAATAATGATGGCAATTATTGGTAGATTTATGTCAATGATATTGATATTTTCTGTTTCTAAATATAGACTGAGTAATGGGTTGGCAATAAAAGCAGCTAACCACATAATGAAAAACATTATCGTCCTTATCGTTAACGAAAAAAGCTTGTTATCTGTTATAGCTTGAGCTACTAATAGGGAGATTAGTGTCGCAAGAATAAATGTTGTTAAAGCAGATATCCCGGGCGATTGAGCGGCTAAACTATCATAGTAGAGTTGGGCTAATTTTTCTGCTCTTTGTGCTTTAATAATTGCAAATTCTGCCTCTAATAAGGCATTAAAACCCATTTCTCCTAAATCAAAAAATTGTAGTGACCCTGAAAATGTAATATTTGGTGTAGCTTGGTTCCAATAATCCAGAGATCGTACTTGATGATTTCTAGCTATATCTAAGGAAGGTTCATAATAATCTAAATTCACTCCTTTTGATTTTATCTCTTTAAATTTGTCTTCCGCTATCTTAACAGTTTGTTTAGCAACATCTAGCGTTAATAAATGATAAGAAAATGGAAGTCCAGTAGCATATGTTGTATTAAATGTCCATATTTCATCTACCCAACCAACTTCGGTAGAATAGAAGACAAATCGCACATCTATTGTCTTATTTATAGGTAACCAAAAGAAGAAGTCTTCTAATGGTACAATAGTAGCAAATGCGTTAATGAACACAACAGGAACGTCTAATAGCAGTTTTTGGGTTCCATGTTCTAACACCTGGTAAGTAAAAGGTGCACAGTAATTTGTTTCGTTTTCAGGCAGATTAGGTCTGAATCTAAACTTATCTTTTGGTATGCTTCCATTAATGTGTGTAATACCTGAAATTGCGAGGACACCTAAATCATCAAAACTGTACGCTAAAACTTCACCAAGATTTAATTCAAGATTATCTTCAGTTTGGGCTGTATAGTAGTTTCTTAAATCGAGAATAGAGACATTTGAACCTGGAAAAACAGTAAATGCAATATACGGATAATTCTGAATTTTCTCCTCAATACTGGGCACATTTATCTTAATAGAAAATTCTCCCCCCGGAGTTCCTTCAATCGGGTTTGGAGGTAGAGATATATTGAATCCTATTGTTCCAATCAACTCTAATAGGCTTGGACTGTATTGAACAGGATCTCTCATCAAGAATGTAAGAATAGTTTGTCCAAAAAGGGGTTGACTAGTGTTTTTAACATTGATTATTCTTCCAGAAAGAGTAATTGATTCAGTTGCTGATGGATTGTAATTTGTTAGATTAGATAATGATGAATAAATGTCCCAATTATCAATTTTGATACAACTCGAAACAGGTCCTTCAGCTTCCAATTGATTTAATTCTCTATAATTACTCTCATTTATTGACTTTTTGTTGTCTTGAGCTAAAATAAATGTTGAAAGAATTAAAAACAAAAAAATTGTGGTAATAAGTTTAGAACTCATCTTAAATTGAACTCGTTATAACAGTTTTAATATTTTAAAGGACAAGACAAATGAATAATCTCCAAGCTTTTTCTTTCTTTGTAAGATTATAGTCTAATTCTATGATTCTTTTCCTTTAGACATTAAAAAAATCAGGTCAGTTACCTTTTGCATTGAATTTTTTATCCACATTTAAATATTCAAAGGGTTGTGAACTGTTGTTATTTCTTGTAATCAAATGTAATCTACTAAATGCCATCCGACTCACACACATTTTCTTTAGTTTTGATACCAAACTTTAAATAGTAAAATCAATGGGATGGAGCTTGGATTAGTTCATTTCTAAGGGAAATTTTAATTTAAATTTACGATTGTCTTTTTATTCTTACAATTGGAAGTGGAGATTTGGCGACCCGTTTAGAGGATTTGTTGACCCAGTATGTAAGCTTCTTGAAGATAAAAGGACGGTTTCGTGATATAAGTTATGAAGAAAAAGACGATAAAACGACAAAGGCAGTAGCAGAACCCTTTTTTCCAGAAATGCCAAAGGTAGAAGCCCATACGGTATCTGAAAAGATGTTTGTTGACGTAATTGGCGAAAATTCTGAACATATTAAGAATGAGTCAGTTCATTTTTTTGAAATGAGTGGTTTATCTCTCGAAAAAGTTGTTACGCACTTTATATTGCCTGATTCAGTTGCTGTTTTTGTTGAAGGTAAAGAAGATTCCAACTATATCACAATTAAAGATGCTATTCAATCTACAATAGAAAACGTAAGTCAAGAACAATTAGAACACAAGATTGGTTTGATTTTTAGCCATCATACAGCCACTCCCGCCCAAATACCTAAACAAAAGTTATCTCGAGCTCAGCTTGCGGAAGCAGCAAGTGAACTCCGACCAACAGAGGTTAAAAAACGGGATCTGAAAATATCTGAACCTCGAAAACCAATTATTGCTACACCCCCTGTTACAAGAGAACCAGTTGCAGCTCCAACAAGACCTGTCAAACCAGTAACAACTCCCACAAAACCACCAGTATCTGAAGAGGTTAGTGTTCCAGGTATAACTAATGATGAACGCCAAATTATTGAAGCAATCGCTACTCGTCCAAAACGTAAAGCTCAATCAAATTTACTCTCAAAATCAACAAGTTTTCCACAAGATACAATTCGTAAACTTTTACGACAATTAGTTGGCAAAGGGGTCTTAAAAGTTCAAGCGGGGTGGTATGTCCTTGATAATAAAGGACTCTCGGCTGTTGAGGGTTTAATAAGTCAGGAACCACCAACGGAAGATCTTAAACAAATTCCATCGTCAAAAGGAGATTCTCTCTTATCAGAAAAAGAAACGAAGGTTCTTGAGGCCATTCAAGCAAGACCTAATAAGAAAGCACAATCTAATTTACTTACTAAGCCAACTAAGTTAGATCAAAACACTCTTAAGTCTGTTCTTCGCACGCTTGTTCAAAAAGACTTTCTTGAAATGAAATTTGGTTGGTATTCATTAAAAGAAGGTATTCCTCTACCTTCCAGTACGGATGAACAGCCTATAACCGTTGGTCAACCTCCACAAGAGGATCAAACCCAGCTAGAAACTCAAATTATTGATACA
The DNA here is from genome assembly GCA_016839955.1 of Candidatus Hodarchaeota archaeon. Next base: position 5,006 of record JAEOTI010000539.1, read on the forward strand.
ATTGAAGCTCAACCAAAAAAGAAGTTACAAGCTAAAATGCTTGCGAAAAAATTGAAAATTCCAGCTGAAAAAGTTAGAGAAACCCTTCGTAGTCTTGTAACTCAAGGTCAGCTCTCTGAGAAAAAAGGATGGTTTACCCTCACAAAAGCAACGCAATCTGAGGAATCTTACAAAGCAACTACTAAGAAAGTGATTGATGCAATAAAAGCTCGACCTAGCGGGAGAGCACAATCCCATTTATTGGTAAAACCAACCGGTCTTTCAAAAGAAGAACTTAGAACTATCCTTAAAGCATTAGTAAAAGATGGTAGACTTGAATGTAAACATGGTTGGTATCAACCGGTTTAGATTATTTTTCTTGTACAATGAAATAAAACAACATTTATCAAGTTCCATTGATTGGTTTTAGCAAATGGTGGAGACAACCAGAAAACTTGCAGGTTCTAATTGAAATTCTCTATTAGATCATTTAAGAAAAAACAAGGTGGACAATTAGAATCCACCGCGACGTGAACTAATGAGTTGAGCTATCCCTATACCTCCACCAAAAGCTCCAAATATCCCCAAAAGAAGAACTGCAGGATCATCCAACTTCATAGTAATTGGGACCCCAAAGAACTCGTTTTCATCCTCAGAAAGACCCATTTGTACTAACTTATATTCTGTAAAGTACCCATTTATTAACAGTGTCATTTGGCTCTGACGTATGGTCCCATCAATCTTACTATATTCAGTTTTAATCGATGAACTAAAGTTTTCTCTCGTTACTGACCAAACAAATGAGAAAATTGTCTGATCATTTCGTTTAACCCGAAAATTTTTAGAATAATGATATTCAGATTCGAAATATTCTTCCCAATTGAGATTTATTGGAAGAACGTACTCATCTCCAAATTTTGTACAACCTATTGGTTGAGGTAACCCTGAATTGTTGTCAACGTTTTTTAGAACCCATAGAGACTTATTAGTATCTAATATTTCGATTGAAATAATTGATCCTTGGTTGACTGGGATGTTTGTATATTGTGGTCCGTAATCTGTATTCATGAAAACCTTTTCAGAATGTCCTTCATCTGAAATTTTCTTCCAAGTCCATAAAACAGTTTGATTAACGTCTAGACCCCAATTTGGCGAATCATCAACAAGGAATTGTAAATAACTATGAGAATAGTCATCATCGTCGTCATCAGGACCATTTATGCCATTCAAGGGACCAGTATCATAACCTGCAAGCTCCATTAATGCCCAAGCCTTATCCAAGTTATAACGGATATTTCCCTGGAAGTGTTGTCCCTCAGGAAGTACTGAGTCGTAGGAAGGATCAAGCCCAATATCGTTCTCCCACTGTGTGTCGGTGGGCCAGTAGGGGCTAACTTGTGCAAAACCTACAAACTCGTTCACACTCCCTAATCCTCCAAGAATGTAGTCTACGATCTTCTGCCTTGGAAGTGCGTGAGAAATGGCTAATCGAACAAAACGGTTCTTGAGTTTAGGATGGAATAGATTGTACCCCATTGTTTCTATCTTTGCCTCATCATAAAGCTCTAATTCCACACCCTGACCTGAAAGACCTTC
>JAEOTI010000540.1 GCA_016839955.1 Candidatus Hodarchaeota archaeon
AAAGAGTCCTTAAACTTCCCGAAGACATTAGAATGTATTATAAAACAGAATTTTTCTCTCCACCAGGATCTCATAAGCTAAACACTGCACTTGCACAAGTGTGGTATGCAAAAGAGCATGGATTTGAGGGTTTAACGACTGAGACAGGTGCGGGACAATGGGGATCAGCACTCTCATTCGCTTGTTCTATATTGGATATGAAGTGTGTTGTGTTTTGGGTTAGATCTGCATTCAACCGTTTTCCACAACGCAAACGAATGATTGAACTCTATGGTGCAGAAGTGCATGCTTCTCCAACTAATTTAACAAAACCCGGAAAAAAACTCTTGGAAAAAGACCCTAATCATCCAGGTTCACTTGGAATCGCAATTAGTGAAGGTCTTCAGGCTGCATTAGATAGTGATGGAAAAATGAAATACTCACTAGGTTCAGTATTGAATCACGTTCTTATTCAGCAAAGTATCATAGGATTAGAAACTAAATTACAATTTGAAAGCGTGGACGAAACCCCGACACACCTAATTTCATGTTTGGGCGGTGGGAGTAATTTTGGCGGATTTGTTTTACCTTTTATCCCAGATATTCGCAAAGGTAAACTTGACGCAGAATTAGTTGCTGTCAACACCTCAGAAGTTGCTAATCTTCGTGGAGAATACCGATATGACTTTGGTGATCATGCTGGTTTAACTCCAATGTTGAAAATGCTAACTCTGGGTCATGAAACTGATATGCCCACAGATATTCCCGCTGAAGGATTATTGTATCATGCTGCAGCTCCAATCATTTCTGCGCTAACCGTTGAAGGTATTGTTAGACCTGCATCTCTTGATTGGCCTATAGCTCGTGATTATGGGAGATTATTCATGCAGAAGGAAGGGTTCATCCCTGCTCCTGAATCATCTTATGGAATAGCCCAAGCAATAATCGAAGCAAAGCGAAAGAAAGAGCTGGGCGAATCAGCAGTAATTGGCGTCAATATATCGGGTCATGGGCTATTAGGTATGGATTCGTTATAATTGATGAAAACATAGGGGAAAGTATCCCCTTTGTATTTATTTTTTTATCAAAATCAATCCCTAAGCTCGAAGTAATTGCTGGAAGGAGTAAAAAATTGAATCCTATTTTGATAGAGAAAATTTCTATGCTTGAAGACGTAATCTTGTTTGAGAAAAGAATTGGATATCTTCTAGTGAGAATTCAATAGAATGTTCGTCAGGAGTCTTAATTGAATTATCAACTGGATCTTGTGTAAAACTTGATTCTACCTCACTTGGTGGAGTTAACAGTGGTTTAAGTTCCTCAATTAACTTTTCTGCGAGTACAAAACCATTTTCTGATTCTAAATTCTTTTGAACTATCTCAATAGCACTTCTTGCGATTTTTTTGGCACTTCTGACGGAGTCACGTTCTTCAGTAACTACTACACCAACAAGGTCCCCTTTTGTTGCTTGAACAAGTCTTAAGCCATCCCCTTTTGGACTAGTAATCAATAATTCTCTTATTGATCCATTTTTAGTTTCTCCTTTTGAAATAAGATTGGAGGCTATTGTATTAAGGGCAGAATAAAACCCTGCAAACAGTATATCATCAGAATATTCATCAGAATTAGGATCATCTAACCCATGTAGTTGATTCCCAGTAGAACTCATTAGAATACCATTATTATGATAAACATAGATAGCATGCGCATGTATAGGTTCAACAGGAGGGAAGCAATTAAAGGCGTTAGCTAACCAATTAAAGGCGTTAGCAACTCCTTCCCCAGTTTTACAGGAAGAAGGTACAATATAAAGCCCACTGAGTTCTGTGAAATATCTTTCAAGATTTAAAGTTTGAATAATCTCATCGAGTGGAATGGTGGGAAGATCTTGTTTGTTTGCAAGTGTCAATAAGTAAGGCTTTCCTGTTTTATACTTGATACAATATTCTATTGCCTTACGTGATTCTTTCAGAGATTTAACATTACTCGCATCGACTACAAAAACTATGGCATCTGCTAATGGAATTAACTCTCTCCACATGGTTTTTTGATGAGAAGTATGTCCTCCGAGATCTATTGCACGAACTTGAACGCCTTCATATTCGAATGTATCTATAATAAAGCCAATCGTTGTAGGAAAAGATCCGAATTCCCCTTGGACTAATAAGTTGAGTAATGTAGTTTTTCCTACTTGGGGTAAACCAGCAATGACAATCGTAAAATCAAGTTCAGATTTTGACATAGAGGAAGTAGTTTTTGACATAAGATTAAACCAACAGTGAACATTTACATGACATTTGAAAAATAGAAAAGCGTTAGTTTCTAGGTTAATCTCAGAAACATGACGTTTGGGAACTCTCTCCAGTTTCTTAAGCAGTATTCTATAGCTATTTCTTGAAATTATCTTCAGAAAATTATTATTACAAAAGAAAAAAAGGCAGTTTACCATCTTTTTGGTGTAAATTATTAAGCATGAGCCTCTTGCGTGCTTTTTACTGAAGATTTTAAAGGGTAAATTAGATTTTCTTCATTTAATCTAGTCTTACAAATTGGACAGTCACCAGAAACCTTCAACCATTCTCGAATATGTCCCTCATGAAATTCATGACTACATTCTGGACAGGCTGCGGTTTTTTCATCATATCCAATGACACTATGACAAACTTGGCAGTGTTTTACACCGTGTCCACATTCCGAACAAAACTTATCCTCAGAGAAATCTAGTGACTCTCCACAATAATAGCAGGTATTTGATGCCTTTTCAACGTATCTAGGTTTTTGGGGGTAAATAAAAATAGGATCTCGTTCTCTTGATGAGACTCCCATGTCAGAAGGGTCACCATTAGGCGTTGAAGGTTCTGAAATGTCTTGAGATGAGCTTGGTGGTGTGGAAGGTGAAATTTCTTCTGTATGACGACTTGATCTTAGAAGCGAAAAAACAACAGTTATTATAATAAAAAGGATGCCTGCTCCAAATACGAGAACTGGAAGAATTTCAACAATGTAGGATGTTACTTCAAATCGAAGGGAGAAATCAAGGCGAATATCTCCTTGTCCAGCCGGATTAATAAAAAATATTAGCCAATCATCATTGTATGGAACTCGAAATTTTCCCTCACCAGAACTTGCTATGATTTCTCTCTCAACAGAATAACTACTCCCTATACTTCTGGCATGAGCATTATCAGAATCGAGAATTAGAAAATGGACAAGTTTTCCATATCGTTCAGAAAAACTATATCGTATCGTATGCCCATTATACAAATGTCTATAATCAGAGACATATTCATTTGGACTAAGAGTCCTGGTTCCATCTAGTTCTTTGTTCCATGGACCATAAAGTATCGGATTGAAAATACCTAGAGCAAACACACTACTTGATATAACCACAAATAAAATAATCATAAAAAACCATGTGCGATGACGATATCGCTGAAAAAAGAGCCAGCCTATAATGGGGGGACGATAACGGTGAGAATATCGACCTCGAGGTGTTCGACCCATAAAATGGCGATTGGATCTTCGAAGAGTATTTCGGCTCACACGACCATGAGGTACTCCACTCCCTTGCATCCCTCGTAAGAATGGCTCAGCTCCTCGTTCATACAGACTTCCTCTTTGACCTCTCATTTTATCCCCCAACTTTTTTTTATTCCTCTAGAAGGGTCACTACAACATGATGCAGGGCATCTGGTGCTTCAATAGCAGCCCACATGAGAAGTGGGCAAATTAAGATTAATAATATTCCTTCAATCTTAGTAATCTCTTGGTCTCTAATGAGTTCAGCAAATAGAAACGTCACAAAAGCAAGGATAAAAGAGGCTCCAAGTAAAAAGGGATCCAATTCAATTGGATGAATAATTATTGCTATTCCTAGAGCTAATGAAATATTGAGGAGAGCTGAACCCATAAGATTTCCGACAACGAGATCATAATGACCTTTTCGGCTAGCTAGAATAATTCCAATATGTTCCGGAATACTGGAAGCTAAACCTATTACTGCCATGGCCACAAAAATATAAATTTTCTCCGCTGTTGCTTCATTATAGCCTTGTTCTTCAATAATAAATTCAATAATATGGTGTATTCCTTCTACGAAGACTTCTCCCATAATGATCATTAATATCATTGACCCAGCAAAAATCATTCCTGACTTCTCTTTCCCCCAGCGAGTATGTTCTTCAACTTCTTCTAACATTTCTTTATCCAAGTATTTGCTCCATAGATAAAGTAAACCACATGCAATAAGTAGAAATCCTTCCAAACGGTGTAATCCATCCGTTAAAATGGAAATTAAAGGAATTGCCATAATCATCAAAAAGAAACCAAGATCCCCTCGTTCGAGATTTTTGGTAATTTTCATCCCTCTCGAATCTTTAGCAATTAATGCGGCTATTCCAAGTGCAAGAGTAACATCATAAATTGTTGAACCCAAAACTGTGGGAAAAACCATTTTTGCAGAGTTTTGATCTCCCCCGGCAGCATCAATAGAGAGTAAGGATAATATTACAATTTCAGGAAAAACAACAATAACTCCAAGAACTACCGTTCCAATGAAAAATTGATTAATGTTAAAATGCTTTCCTAAGTCAAGAACAGATTCAACAGCATATTCACTTGTTTTCCAAATAACTAAAAAGGCAATGATACAAGCTGAGCCCCATAGAGCAATTGAACCATAGTCTGTCATACTATTCCCTTTTTTCTATATTTTTGTGACCTCTAAATGAAAAGCATATTTGTTAGTTCAACTAACATTTTTTCAAACTTTTTGGTATCTTTTGAAAATTTACTATTATTGATACCAATAGGTATTTGAATAAGCCTTTCTGGAGTTATAAAGTCTAAAACTTTCTCCATAGTAACAGAGGATAATAAATCCACTTGATTAAATAAAATATTAGTTATTTCTAAGAATTTAGTTGTATCACACAGAATTAAACTGCCAGGGGCTACTGCGAGAACTAAATCAATTTGATTGTAATTTGTAAAAATACTAGGAGGAAATATCGCATTATTAAAGCCTTCAATAATTACTATATCGGAATTTTGTTGGTTTATCTTCTCATAACAAGATGATATTGAATCCTGTAAGATTTTTGAAAAGGGATTTGTTATAGGAAGAGTTTTCTTGGATTGAATTTCCTTTTTGGATGCGTTTTGGTAAATCTGGTTAAATATGGATCTATTAATAACTAACCGAGGAACCAATTTCTCTAGATCGTCTCGGATAAGATATTCATTGTGTTTTTCTCCATTTTTTAAAGAAGTAAATCGTTGCATTAATGGAACACTTCTTGTACGCAAGGAGAAATAAGACCGGGGCATTTCTTGGTCAAAATAAGGAGAAATAGCTTTCTCACCAAAAAGAACATGTGAAGGATTGTGAATTTCAACAGGTAGTGGAGTTTTGGTGCTACTTTCTTTAATACTAGCTAACAATTTCTGAATGTCCTGTGAAATAATATTTCCTTGTGTTACATTATTGAGAGTATTTTCAAATTGAAAATAGAAACTATGTCCAGAGAGTGGTTTAAAGGGTAAGACTGAAATTCCATTTTTTGTAAGAATAGAGGTATAAAAGGAAATAAAACTTGTTTTGCCACTATTATAGTCTAAGATACCATTAACTAAGATTATTTTAGTCATTGTACTTGCATATTTATTATGATGTGACTGTTTTTTAAAAATAATGGCTAAATTCAGCAATATTTGTATAAGTGTAATGTTCCAAAATTTACAAAAAACCTTGAGTTTTGGATGAAAAATGAATTTCCTCTTTATATATGTATAAATGAAAATGAGGATAATCCAAGGAAAAGGAAACTTAATTGGTAAACCCAGTTTCTTCCAAAAAAAGAAGTTCTTTGAGTAATCATACTATTGGTAAATTTCTATTAATTCTAGCTGCTTTCTTTTGGGGTTGTACATTTGTTCTTGTCAAAGCTGCTGTGGAAGATTTAAATCTCCATTATTTTCTTTTTTATCGTTTTACTCTTGCTGCAATTATCTTAGCTTTACTTTTTCCTCGAAAGATTTCAAAAAATTTTGCAAACAAAGATTTCAGAAAGATGGGAGTTATTTTAGGAGTATTTGTTTATGGGTCCTTCTTATTTCAAACAATAGGCCTTACAATGACAACTGCTTCAAATGCTGCATTTGTAACCGGTATGAATGTTCTCTTTGTCCCAATTATTGCAATTGGTTTTGGTTTGGGGTTCCCAAATCCTAGAACTACACTAGCAGTCACAATTGCCTTTATTGGGCTGATCATGCTTACTCTAGACTTCTCCTCAATGGAAGTAAGCTCGGGAGATGCTTGGGTAGTTTTATGTGCAATTTGTATTGCGTTTCATATATTATTTTCCGAACAATTTGCCAAGCAAGTCCCACCTGAATTTTTAGCATGGTCACAAATTGCGACAACAGCAGGATTAGCTTTAATCCTAGCACTGGTCTTAGCGGAGGGAGATCCTTTTGTATTTACTCCAATTGTCATTCTTACACTTATAGTGACTGCATGTTTCGCGACAGGATTTGCTTACATTGTTCAGTCATGGGCTCAAAGTTCAGAAGTGGGAGTGTCTAGTTCTACAGTTGCTCTCATATTTATTTTAGAACCAGTTTTTGCCCTAATAATAGATGTATTACTTGGCACAAATCTTGGTTGGAACAATTGGTTAGGAGCAGGACTTATCTTCTGTGGGATGCTTTTAGCAGTTACTGAACCGAAAGTGCAGGATATGTCCCTTCCACCTCATTAACCTGCATTCCTCTACTACTATTCTTCTAAAGATATTAGTTGATCTAATCATTTGTTTTAGAATATTAGCATAGGCACACGAATCAATTACTATTAAGCTATATGGGAAGTTAATAACTAAAAATATTCGTCTCTACCCTGTAAAAAGGTTCAAAAAATTACCATTCATCTTTTTTCTCTTTAATATAATCCAATCTTTTTTGCATTTCAGAAGTGGTTTGGCGTAATTCGACCATTTGTTCTTTATCTATTGGTTTTATTGTTTTGATAATTCTGTAAATTCCTATGGTTACTAGGATAATCCCCAACATAAGCAAAACATTACCTACAAAATCAAGTGAATAATTATCATAGTTAGTGGATTGCTCAATAGTATAAGCTAATGCCATTTGGAGGTTAATGAAATGTAATAACCCTGAAAAAAGATAGAGAAAACCTGGTGGTCGTCTAAATCCGTATAGAGCAAATATAAAACCAAGAAGAGCAAAAAGAAGACTACCAATAACCAGAAATAAAATATGATGGGTTGAAAGGAGATATTCTTTAGTTATATTACCAAACAAATCAACTTTTACATACCAGGGGAGAATTAACGTCCAACAAATAAAGAAAAGACTTACTGCAACGATCTTATCTGATCTAGTCAAGTTTATAAAATTGAATTCTTTATATTTTCTCCATTGTAGCCATTTAAGGTTCATTCTATTTTACTCATCCTGATAATGATTATCTTAGCGATTGAAAAATTATAATTTTAATTTTTTTACCATTGCATTAGCTTTGAAAATTTTAAAAAAGTCGTCAAACTGTTATTTCACGAAAGTCATCCTCGAATGACATATTTTGTTTTTAGAAAACGAAGACTCCTCAAAGGAAATTAGGTTGAGAGATGTATTGGACAATATTAACAACATTTTTGACTTTTCTTCCAATATTCTGGTGGGAGAGCAGCGGTTTGGGTTATACTTTCAAAGATCCAATTGAAATACTAAGAGATAAACCATTTTTTCTATTTTCAGGCATTATTCTGTTCTCATTTATTGTATCGATTCTATTTTCATTTATTTATGAGCTATTCAGGTTGAATTTTTCTTGAAAAAGTTAATTTCACCAAATTTTCAATAAGTCGTCAAAATCCATTAAGCAAACCAGTTATTTGCCGCACTCCAATTGTTAATTCTTTCTATTCAGTAAATCTAATTGATTTTGCTTCTAGAACGTTGAACGATCGTAACAGTCGCAATCACAATTAATGGAAGAATAATTGTCCAAAATCCAAGTGCTAAGCTATTCTCATTATCATTATTCTCTCCATATTTCAAAATCTTCCCAGTTGTTTCCCATAGAACTTGGCCATCTTGTCCACTAACGGCATATATAAATCCAAATCGTGTGGTTACTGCAATATCCTGAATACTATCATTGTTCACATCAAAGTTACCTGAGTCTAAATTGCCCACTGCATCGTTAGGCCCCCGTCGAAGGTCCGTACACTCCCACAATGTACTACCAGTTTTCCCGTTGATTGCATAAATCCCAGTTAGACCCGGTTCAGGCGTGTCCTCAAAACTTCCAACTATATAATCAGGTATTAGGTCTTCAGTAAGATCGATAGTAGTAGTTTCATAGAGGTGCACTCCAATGTAGTTCTCCCAGAGAATTGTTCCATCTATTCCATTCAACCCTAAAACTCGCGTATGAAGGAGGGTCATGACGTCGGGTACATTATCATTATTAATATCAGTAATTTGGATCTCTTCTGTCCCTTATAGGTCCTTATAAAAATAGGGAGAAAGCCAAAGCTCTTCTCCATTGGTACCATTGAGTAGATAAATAAAATCAGTACCACTAGCAACCATAATCTCTGGTTTGTTATCATTGTTGAA
>JAEOTI010000541.1 GCA_016839955.1 Candidatus Hodarchaeota archaeon
GAAGCTGCTATTTTTCCAAGCACGCCTGATTTTTGGAAACCATAAAATTGTTACAATATATTATATTATATGAGGAATTCAAAGAGAAGTTGAAAGAATAATCAATTTGTGTTTTTATAAAAATGAACCTTAAAAGAAATAAGTAAATCCTAATGTTTGAAGAAAAATGTCTAAAATATATTTGGTTTGAAGAAAAATGTCTAAACAACCAATTTCAGAGGTTGGCGTGCTTTCTGAGGAAGTGAAAAAGAGTTTTCTTTTGGGTTTAATGAGATTATTAGATAATGCAAAAGTTGATTTGAAAAACGAAGTTGCTAAGAGATCCGCTCTTGAAGTTGAAAGAAAATTTCGAGAGGAAATGATCGAAGAGGTTATTGATGATACTTTTAGTCATTTATCTAAATTTCTCATTAGCAAAATACGAGATCAACTAGATCGTGTTAAAAGAGAATTGCCTTCCACACTCACAGCCCAATCTGAACAAACAGAACAAGAACTTCGAAAAATCCAGAATAAACTCCAGTCAGAACAACAAGCTCTTACAGAAGCAAAGTCTAAGATTTCTGAGCAGCTTCAAGAGTTAGAAAAGCTTAGAGCAATTTCCATGGATTACGATGAAACTCAATTATGGTTGTCTCAAGCTCTAGGGGAAAAAAACCAAGCTGATCTCAAAAATCAAGTTCGAGATCTTGTAAAAACTATTATTGAAAGCTCCAAACGACTGTCACGATATAAAAACCGAGATGAACAACTTAGACATGATTTAGAGTCCTATAGTCGAATGTTTACTATTGTAGACATTCTTTCAAAAGAAGATAGCACGGTTAGAGCCTTGCGGATACTATCAGATAAAGAAAAGATGACAATAAAGGAGCTGGCTGATGCAACAGGGCAAAATTCATTAGTTTTAAAGATGAAACTTAGACGATTCTCCCGTTCAGGAGCAATTAAACTCGATGAGGAAGGTTTTGTTGAATTTGAAAAGATCTAAGGTGTTCACTTAATGAGTGAGAATGATCAACAAGATCTACAAGAATTTCTAGATTCTATAAAAACTCTTCTTCATAATGGACGTTCATGTTATACTCGCCTAGAGCGATATAAAAGCTCTGATGAAGGAAATTCTCTTTTTCCTGAATGTGAAAAAGTGTTATCACAATTTTCAGAATTCGATTATGATATAGTCAAAAAAATTGTTACTTCTGAAGCACCGCAACTTTTTATTAACCAATTTACCGATGTTTCTAAATCAATTAAGGACATTCATTTAAAATTGAAATTAAGATTCGCTCTTTTACGTGAAGATCAGTCAAAAATGCAGAAAATGCAAAAATTAAGAAAAGAAGATATTGAAGATGAAATAAGGATAAAAATCCAACATCTTAACAATCTTGAAATAGATCTGAGCCATATTCATCAAGCGATACAGAGTTCTTCTTCCTCACAACATTTGAAAGAACAAGATTCCCGAATTTCAGAAATATTAATGTTAATTGAAAGTTACGAGATTTTAGATCAATCTCAGTATCAGAATCATAGTTTAATGAATGAAATATCAACCCTTTTAGCCTTAGCTAAATATTTAGAGGAGAGATTAAAAACAAAATATAAATTACTAAAGGATCTTGAATTAATTGGCCCAGTAAAGCTTGCAGACAGATTACGCCCAAATTTAACTTCATTTATAACTGAGTTCCAAGATCTTCTTACAAATATCGAAAAAGATCAAAATCAATCGGTAGCAGCAGATTATCGTCAACGTCTTGAATGGTTAATGGAAGGATCCGATGTTGAACTTTTTCTTTCAATTCCGCAGATTTTACCTTCTTTGGATTCTGAAATTACTCATTTTTCTACCTTAAAAGTAAAAGCAAAAACAATTCTTGAAAATATGTGAAATATGCGAAATCTTGCTCTTTAAGTCTTCTTAATAACTCCTTTTTCTTTTTGAAGGAGTAATCGAGCTAAATCTCTAAAAGGTGCAGTCACATTATCTTTTTCAATTGCAGAAACCTCGTGAAAAGGCGTTTCAAATCCAGTATGATTTGAAATCAACTTAGCATAATCTCTACCCTGTCCCGGTGTAACTTTACCTTTGTTTCGCCGACGAGAATCTTTTTTATTCCCTACAATAACGACTGGTTTTTCTGTACTAGCTGGATGAGCTTTCCACAAAAACTCAAACCAATGAGCAATAGCTTGGAATGATTCATATTTTTCTATTTCATAAACTAGAATTGCTCCACTTGCACCCGTTAATGCATCGGTAACTAACGATCTAAAAGTGGGTTGTCCTGAGAGATCCCAAATTGTCAAAGAAACTCGTGAGGACCCTTCTTTTGTGAAAACATCAACTTTCTGTCTTCGAATATCGGTTCCTAATGTAGGACGATATTTTCCCAATTGTTGTGTTGTATCATCAATAAATGCTCTTACAAGGGTTGTTTTTCCTACAGCTGCATCTCCTAATACTGCAATTTTATACTCTTGAATATGATTTGAACTCATTTTCTAGTCAAACCAATTATCTATAACTTGAATACATTTGAATGAATTTAGTTAATTAATCATTTGTCCTTTGGTTAGATCAATATGATTTAAGAATCTTATCAAAATCACTTAAGAATTCTAATAGATGTTTTTCAGTAATATGGGGCATTAAAACAAAGCGAAGAAAAGAATTAACATTAGAAACCATCCATCTTTTCCTTTGGAGATCACTAACTAATGCATTTAGGTCAATTCCTTCTGGTGGGATAACTCCTAAGATGTTCATTTTGGGTTCTATTACTAGCTTAAATCCTCGTTTTCTCATCTCCTTTGCAAGGTAATGAGTTGTGTTAAGACATCTTTTTACGTTATCTTCGTATCCTTTCCTGCCAATTTTATTCCAAAAAGCAAAAAAAGCGATAGCAGAACCAGCAGTTCTCGTTCCAGAAAGGGTGTGTTGGTACCTAGATTTTTCTGAAAGATAAGGAAGTTTGAACCTTATTTCTGAATGGAGGTTGTCATTTCTGTAGACTAAGACTCCAGCAGGGATAGGAATTAATCCCATCTTATGGGGATCGATAGTTATTGACTGAACGGCTTTAACTCTAAAATCGAATAAATTTGCTTTCTCTTTTTCGAGAAAAGGTAAAACAAATCCACCAAATGCGGCATCAACATGAATCCAAGTATTCATCTTTTCACAAAGGGCGCCAATGCGGGAGATAGGGTCTACCGTTCCAAGAGCAGTAGTTCCAGCAACTGCAACTACAATCATTGGTTTTAATGAGAGTTTTGTTTCCAATATATCTAATCTCATTCGATAATGTTCATC
>JAEOTI010000542.1 GCA_016839955.1 Candidatus Hodarchaeota archaeon
ATGAACTTTCTTTGCCCCTAACCTGAGTGCGGTCTGAGCAACATCTACAGCAACAGGACCTCCACCAATTATTCCTATTGTTTTTCCCTCGAATTCTTCCTTGTTTTCCCAGTAGCGGTATTTCCTATCCATGAGAAATGTAATCGCTACGTGTACATTAGGGAGATCTTCTCCTTCTAAGTGTAATGTCCTTGGTTTATACTGACCAGTAGCTATAAAAATGGCTTCGAATCCATCGTTTTTCAAGTCATCAATTGTCATTTCCGGACCTAATGGTTTATTAAGCACAATATCGACTCCAGAGTTTTCTATCATACTTACATCGTAATCTAATACATAATTTGGTAATCTAAATTGCGGAACTCCGAATCTTAGCATTCCTCCTGTTTGATCTGTTTTTTCAAAAATAGTTGGGGCATATCCCATTCTTTTCAGAAAATATCCAGCCGTCAATCCTGCTGGACCAGATCCTATAATTGCTACTTTTTTTGCATTCTTCTTCGGTTTACTTGTAGATTTTGAATCACTCTTTTTTGATTGCTCAATTTCCCATTCTGTTACGAATTTCTTTAATTCCCGTATTGCTACAGGATGATCATCACCTATTAACGTACATCCATGTTCGCATTCATTGGTACAAATTCTTCCGCAAATCGATGGAAGTGGATTATTTTCCCGAATTAAATCAACAGCATCTTGATATTGTCCTTGTCTTATTAAAGATATATATCCTTGGGCATTTACGCCTGAAGGGCATCCATTACAACATGGAGCACATATTAATCCTTTATCAGTTTGTTCGGTTCGCATATGAGAATTGCAAAATAAGCCAATCTTTAATATCTCCCTGTTCATGTCTTCTTCTAACTCCGCAGCACCTCTCATTTCGCATGGAACACCTACAATACCTACTGGTTCAAAAGTTTCTCCTACTAAATCTACTAATTTCTCCAGAACTCCTGAACGTCCATAAACAACACCTGCTTTTTCTACAGCTTCATTAGGATCAGATACTCTATCTGCTTGTGGTCTGTCTTCAACATCTTGAACCATCACGATTTCTGCAAGCTCTTCATTTTCTAATAGGTTCTTTGCTAAGGTAGTGACCACTCCTCCATTCGCCGCTTTCGCTAGAATTTCGGGATTCTTACTTCGTAATGAATAAACTGCCTTCGGTTGCCTTTGTTCAAATTTTTTCTGGATAACTTGAGGGCATCCCTCGTAGCACTTACCACAATCTTGTCCGTTTCTTTCAAGGATACAATAATCTTTTAGTGCTGGACGTAAAATACTCATTTCTATATGTTTACATGAACCAGCACATAAACCGCATCCTTGACATAATCCTGCATCAATAATTTCTTTTCTCAACAATTCAAAGCTCATTTTTATCCCTCTGCAATTTTTATTTCTTTTACAATTCCTTCAGAATCTATACTATATTCGACAGAACCATTCTTATAAGGTCCTTCGACCACTTCAAAAACGTGGGTTTTGTAATCTTCAAAATTATCATCTTCTTTGATTTGTGATTTAAATCCACCAAAGAATACATTTGACAAATTCATATTTCCCGCAATCTGACGAATTTCTTCTGTAGTTTCTTTATATCGTTTTGCGTTTTCATTTTGTATAGCTTCATGTAATTTCTCTTCTAAGTCTAGAAGTTCTTTTCGATATTTTTTTGTCTGTTCACTAACTTCAATTTCATTAGCTTGCTCATATGACTCAATAATTTTTAATGTAAGTGAAATTGATTTGTCTCCTCCTAAAAGTCCTGTAATCAATGGTAATTCTTCAATTAATCGTCCAGTAAATAAGTCTTCTAGTAAAGTACCTGTGGAGGGGATTCTTCCTTTTGGTAATCCAGAGGTGGTTAATGTAAATCTAAAGAAATTTCCAAGGATATCTGGTAAACTTGCTGTTACATCGTCATCTTCATCAGCTAATTTATCGGTTGCTCCTTTTACAGAGTGTTCTGTCGCAACTTCAATGTTTCCCATGAGGGTTCCAAACATCCCAAGCATACGGATTCCTGGTCTTTCCACTAATTGTTTACAACCTCTACAAGGTGTATTATAATCAATACATCGTTCTTTACATTCTCGAGCCACAAACCCATTACAAAGATATCCTAAGTCATTAAAGCAAGTCTTATCATCTTCGAATTCAATTTGACGATTCACATTATCTAAGTAATCGCATGTTGCCTTTCTTTTACACAGCTCACATAAGCTTTTCGGCTTTGCTAACTCTTCTCCACTAATCACTGTTTTTAACTCATCGACTTCTCCTAAACATCCTTCAATTTCAATAACATCTTCCACCAAACTCTTTAAAGGAGTTATGTCATAACCATGTTGATTTGCTAAGGCAAAAACACCACCACTAACGGTGCAGCTACCATAAGCTATAACTTTATCGGCATTAGATCTTATCTTATTAAGTACTTCTCTATCAGTTGGAAGTAGATAACCTGTTATCACTGCGTTTTCTACCTTTTCTTCTTTCCACGTTTTAGGATCTTTGATATATTCAATTTTAACATCTGAATCTAATTTCAATAATAATGATTCGTTAAAACATTTATTACAACCATTAAATTGAAACACTTTAACATCCATCTTTAATCGTCCCCTCCTCTTTAATTGCTGTTGTTAACCTATCTACAATATCTTCAAAATCTCCAACTGCAGTTTCTCCTTCAGCTGCTCTAGAAGTGTATTGATTGACAAACTGATCACTATACCCTAGTTCTTTAAACAATTTTTTCATCAATTTTATTCTATGCATTGATAAGATGTTTCCATTGAAAAAATGACAAGCACCTAGACAACATCCTACGCAGGCAACCGCATCAGCACCATTATTTAACGCATCCATAATTTGAATTGGGCCGATTTGACCTGTACATTGTACTCTAATTATTCTTATTGCTGGATCATATCCCATTCGGGCTACACCTGCAGTGTTAGCTGATCCTTGACCACACTCATTACACATAAACACTACAATATCTTGAATTTTTTCTTGAATAGCTTCATCTACTGCTTCACAATCACTCATTCACACACGCACCTCCGCCAGATACGGCGATTATTTCGTCTAATAATTGATCATCACTAAAGTTTATTAGTTGAATTGCTGCTGTTGGACATACGGGCATACACATACCACACGATTTACAAGCTATCTCATTCACAGATGGTATTCCATTTTCATCAATATCAATCGCAGCTGGAGCACATACCGTTTTACAAAGACCACATTTTACACATAAATCATAATCTATTGAAGGAACTAACATTTCTTTTTCAATATATCCTCTGACTAACGGAGCAGCAGCTAATGCAGCAGCATTTCCGGCATGAGCTACAGTTTCAGAGATATCTTTGGGTCCCTGAATTGTGCCTGCCAGGAAAATTCCACCCTTACTACTAAGAGTAGGATTCATTTTTATGTGAAATTCTTTTAAAAATCCTTCTTGTGATCTAAGAACATGAAGTTTTGAGCCAAGTGGACCAATTCCTTCGGGAGGAACCATAGCAGCAGAAAGTACCACCATATCAGCATTAAGTTGTAAAGGTGTTTGGCTTAATGTATCTTCAACAATTACTTTCAATTCTCCAGATATTGGATCTTTTATTATTTCTGAAGGTCTTCCCCTAATAAACCTCACACCAAGTTCTTGGGCTGATTTATATAATTCTTCGAAGTTTAATCCCGGTGTTCTTATATCAATATAGCATATTGATACATCCATATCAGGATACATTTCTTTAATGATTCTCGCATTTTTAATCGCAAACTTACAGCATACTCCAGTACAATATTTATTGCCAACTTGGTCATTTCGACTTCCCACACATTGTATCATTACTACACTTTCAGGAATTTTTCCATCAGAAGGTCTTAATACTTGACTATTTGTAAGTGAAGTTGGAGATAACATTCGTTCTAGCTTTAATTGAGTAATTACGTCTTCATATCCTTCTTGATTATAATGATAAGGTTCAATTTCAGTAGG
>JAEOTI010000543.1 GCA_016839955.1 Candidatus Hodarchaeota archaeon
GATAATATATTAACTCAAAAAATTATGAAAAGATGGTTTTTGTCTACAAAATTCAAGTGCTCTTCGTCTTAATTTTAACATGGAGTTATCTATAATGGTTATTCAGTCTCCCTTACCCGATGACGTTTTTTTAACGTGGTTAAACAAAGCTGACGATAAAAAAGTCAAGAAAAAATTTGGAATAAGTAAATCAGCCCCTATTCAAGTGTCTGAAAATATTAAAAACGTAACTAAATCAGTTGCGTTCTTTTTTCGAACAGAAATCCTTCCCATTTCTTCAAAGTCATCAATAAAGCCTGAAATTTTACCTGTAGGAAAATTACGTTCACAAAAGTTCTATACCTTTCAAAATAGAATCGTAGCAGATGATTGGTCAAACAAAGACTTAGAAGTCTTATTATTTGATCAAATCAAACAAGACTCTTGTAAAAAATGTTCAGGGAAAGGAGTTTCTTCTTGTGATAAATGTAAAGGGAAAGGGGTTTTTACCTGTGAAAAATGTAAGGGGGAAGGAAAAGGAAAATGTAGCTATTGTAATGGTTCTGGAAAACAGGTCATTGAGGTTGAAGTTTTAGTAGATTTAGAGAAAAGGAAAAAGCAAGTTGAAACTCAATGTCCAGAATGTTTCGGTGAAGGATCTCTTCCTTGTAAAAAATGTGGAGGACTTGGACGGATTGGATGTGATAAATGTAAGGGAAGTGCAGTTAAAGCATGTTCGGAATGTGATGGCTACGGAGTTTTCTTTATAGTACCTTATGGTCCTGTTCCTATAACTAAAGACACTGGATATCGAATTTTTGTAGAAAAAATGTTTGATCGAATTCAGAAAGATCCAGAAGAGTTCAATCGATTGTTACATATCAAAAAAGTGGATAGTATTCAGATAAAATCACTAAATGACTTAGATGAGAATTATATGGCGAAAATTCTAATGGTTCCAAAGTTAGATGGGGCTGTAAAGAAGTCTATGGATCAAGCGCGAAAGGAATTTGAAAATATGGAGAAATCTTTCGAAAAGAAAAAGGATATTGAAAAACCAATCTCACCTATAGAGATTTTTCCACTTCTCCGTTTAGACGTAAAGACTGTCAAAGGAGCTACTTTTGAAATTTACGCAGTTGGATCGGATCAGGGATATATTATTCTTGATCGGGGATTTAAATGAATGAAGTAATTTTAAATTGATTGACTTAGTTCAGTATTAATACGAAGGAATTTCATTGACTTATGTTTGAGAAAAACTAATTTTATCACCTTAAAAATTACAATATTTAAGTCTGATTCTTTCGTACTATCGGAAACATGAACTAAAATTACTGAAATAGGAGCTATCATATTGACAACATTATTGAATTTCTGGATAGATAATCCTATTGCTGCAGGAATCACGTTTACAATCTTAATGATTTCTGACCCGTTTTTAACCCGATATGCATTTTCTTTATATAAACAAGGTTATTCAAACTATTTTAGAAGTGAAATATTTGAGTTAAATACGTACCATCAAGATAATATCCATAAAAACAAACACCCACCCTTTAAAGTAAGATTTGCACAATTTTTATATTGGTTTGTTGTAATTCTACTTCTAATTTTTACCCATGGTAGTGGACCATTATATTATTGGCTTGCGGGGTTTTTTATTTTACCATTTGTCTCGATAAATGTTAGACATATTCAAAGTATCTTAATTTATTCTTTCACAAGAAAACCAGATGTTTTATTTGGAGAAGTTTTCCTTAGTATTCCTTATCTCTACTATAGTTTAAGAGTTGAATTTGCCATACATGCCACAATTTGGTTTCTAGTCTATTTGCTGACTAATATCTCATTTTTCCTCGGAGGTACAGTTGGTATGCTTTTTTTAATGTTTATTTCTCTTAAATGGGAATCTATGACGATGAGAAAGAGAAAAAAAGTCTTTAACTCATAATTTAAACTCATTTTTTACTTTTTTTCCTGCCAATCTCCTAGGATTTTACGGATGACGACGATCTGACCAATATGATAAGAAGTATGTTGCAGAAAAACCATATATAACTTAGGAATAGACAATTCAGGCCAACCGGCGGACATCTTAGTGAAATCAACCTCGTTTAACAATTTTTGAGCTTCTTCAATATAAGAAAAAAAAAGATCAAGCAATTCATAGAAATTTGAATCATCTTGCAGCGATTCGGGGGAAGGCCAATCCTCTATCTTTTGAGTTTCATTCCAGTTAGGAGCTTCACCTTTTAATTGTTTGATTATTATTTCACACCAAAGAACAATATGATGTAACAACTCCCAACACGAATGCTCAAAATCCTGAGGTTTTTTCTTTGCAGTAGCTGGTGTTAATTCTTTTAGGGCCCTTTTTGGATCAATGTGAGTCCATTTACCTTGTAATCCACTAGTTACTGCGTCAATAAACTGTTCTTTCATAAAAATTCCCTATTTAAAGCATTGCAACAATTACTGCAATGATCACTAAAAATCCCAATCGAATATTAGGAGCAATGTTAGAATTTAAAACAACTTTAAAAGAGGAAAAACTAATGATAAGTAGCGCTCCTAGATGAAGAAAATTAGCAAGTAACCGCAAATGTGCTGAAAGCTTTTCTGCATCTTTATATTCCGATGAATTATACTCATGATCTATATCGGCTAAATCTTGTTGATAATACGCAATGGTAATTATACCAAAACTAATGATTAAGAGAACTAATCCAATTTTAAAAGGAGTTGAGATTTGTTCAAGAATACTCTCTTCTTCCGAATTTACCATTTCACTTTTACTCATAAAATCGCCCTAATGTATTTTCGAATAAATTATTTTTTAATTTTAAATTTATTGATATCCTTTATTTAATTCCATAATAACGTAATCAAAGACTTCTGCTGATAGATACATTATTTTACTAAGGTTACGGACGATAGAGATTCCTTTATCAACGGATATGTATTGATTCTCAACAGCACTCTTAACTATTCCAAGAGATCCTTTTACATTTAATCCAAAAGCTTGAGCTAAAAGTCTTCCAGCATGATCATCTAACAAAATTATTTCACCCGGTAGTTCTAATGCAAGTGCAATGGCATCCAATTCTCCTAAATGGATTCCAGTTACAGAAGGATCGAATTCTATTCTTTTAGTGGGATTTTTTATTTGTATTTTTTCTTGCTCCACTAATTGCTTAACCTTCAATGCATCTGGAGCTGTTTTTGCTAAACCCTTGGTAACAACTTCTTCAAAGACTTTTTCTGGGATAAAGATCTGTTCAAAGAACTTAAAAAGAAGTGAAAGCTGATCAACGATTCCTAGATGAATCAATGGTCCACTATTGCTCACTGCGATGCGTCTTGAATTCATTCGCAAGATCCTCTGTAGTTATTGGAAAAGGAATATTCTCGATTCGTAGAACTTCCAGAAAAGAGCGGTAGGTCATTCTGGAATATTCTGCTGCTTTCCAAACAGACCATTGCCTGGTTCTTACATTTTCTAGTGCAGTTTTCTTCTTTTGCTCAAGTAAACCGACTGTTAGTATCTCTCGAACAGCGATTGATCGATCTATATTCTTTTCTCTGGCGTAAGCATCAATCTCTTGAATTTGTTTTTCATCCAGACGAATTGAAGTTGGTTTCAATTCTTTCACTTAGTATTACAATGTATTCCATTGTATTTAACTCTTTGTCACTGTCCCATTGACCTTGTTTGTTGACTAATACCTTGTTTTAAAAAAAATCTATGATTTACCTTGGATTTAAGGATAAGTCTGGTTTTTATGTTCACATTACGTGAAGGATATTTTTGGAGGAGTAGTAATTTATATTAATAAGTATCAATTGATATTGATTAAAATCAATATAATGATAATTGTTTGTAAGAGAGTGATATTATTGTCAAAAAAACGCATAGAGATTCTTGGGGGCGGATGTACTAAATGTGAAACATTAGCAGATCGTGCAAGACAAGCAGCAGATGAATTAAATTTAGAGTATGAAATTATCAAAGTTCAAGATATGCAAGAGATTGTAGATCGAGGAGTATTCAAAACACCTGCATTAGGTATTGATGGAGAAGTTGTAGTCTCTGGGAGAGTTCCTAGTACCCAAAAAATTATTGAGTTTCTTGAAAAAAGATAGGCCAGCTGGAGGAAAACCAACACGACCACTGTTGCTGATATGATCACTGGATCGTTGGACAGTGCTTTTGTAACCCTTGTAGATTATCTTTCGTTTCATGTATTACTTTGTTTAATTCCAGCTTTCTTCATTGCTGGTGCAATGACTATTTTCATTCCTGAAGATATTGTTATGAAATATATTGGTCCAGATGCAAAATCATACATAGCTTATCCTTCTGCTGCAATGGGCGGATTATTATTAGCAGTTTGCTCTTGTACTGTTTTACCACTATTTGTGAGTATATACCGCAAAGGAGCAGGACTTGGACCTGCAATGACTTTTTTATTCTCGGCTCCTGCCGTAAATATCCTTGCTCTTACCTACACTGGAACTTTGATAGGAATAGACATAGCTATAGCTAGAGCTGTCCTTGCAATTTCCTTTGCCATCGTCATTGGTGTACTAATGGATGTTATTTTTAGTGACAAATCAAAAAATCCTGTGAATCCACCAAACATGAGTCAAAAAGCAATAGACAGTAGTGGAGAAGGTTTTTATTCAACCGATCAAAGGAAAAACCGATTAGAATCAATTTTAGTTAGTCTAGTAATCATTTCTGGAATTTTATTAATACTTCTTGAAATTCAGCCTCTCCTAATTGTTTTGTACATGATTGGGTTTCTTATTTTATGTTTATTAACCTATTTTTCTTCTCGGGAATCTCTTGTTTTATTTTCATGGCTTATCTACACCTTATTCGTTGGAACTTCAAGGATTAGTCCTATTAAGAAAGAATTACCTTTGTGGGGAGTAAAAATTGATCCTGAAATAACAAATATGCTTTTTAAGCTCCTTCTTGTTGGAATTCTTTCAGTATTTATTCTTCTGTATTCACTACTCGTATTAGATAAAGAAGACCGAGCGGATTGGATGCAAGAAACACGGTTCTTTTTTAAATCTATTTTTCCTTACATCATTGCTGGAGTTTTTATTGCAGGAGCAATCAAATTTTTTGTCCCCGAAGATCTTGTTGTAGAGCTAGTAGGTCAAAACACAGTGCTCGCGAACATTTTTGCCGTTTTTTTTGGAATTTTCATGTATTTTCCAACATTAATGGAAGTTCCCATTGCTCGAACATTTTTGGATCTTGGTATGGCTCGTGGACCGTTACTTGCCTATTTATTAGCTGATCCTGAATTATCGATTCAAAGTATTTTAGTTACTAGAAGATTTATTGGAGATAAGAAGAATTTAGTTTATGTTCTTCTTGTTGCAGTTTTGACAACGATTGCAGGTCTTCTTTTTGGATTTTTTATAGGAGAGGGTATTAGTTTCTTCTAAACAGATAGGAAGTGGTTGATTTGCAGAATAATCCTGAATTATCATCTCAATTAACGGATAGGCTTAAACGATTCCTCAATGAAGGACGGTGTTCATGTAATAATCATTTTGATCATAGAGAGAAATTAACAAAGAATCTCAAAAATAAACCTGCTGAAATAGAAAACCTTACAGTATGGTTGAAAATACTTTCTGATCCAGTTCGGCTTCAGATCTTATTTTTACTTCAAGAAAAAAACCTTTGTGGGTGTGAATTAGAGCTAGCTCTAAATATAAGTCAACCAACTGTCAGTTACCATTTACAAAAATTACGATCCATAGATTTAATTGAATTAATTAAAGAAGGACGGTGGACAATTGCTAGAATAAAGAATCACAAGGTTTTTGATTGGTTTAATGAAATTAAAGGATTCTCCTCTAGCGTATGATCATTTTTTCTTCTTTTTCTTCTTTGCTGCTTTTTGAATTCCCGCTAAGGATTCATTATACTCCTTAAGCTTCTCTTGGTATTTCTTCGCACCTTTTTTATCCCCGGATTGTTGGCATTTTCGTAATTTTACTCTAATAATTTCTCTTTCTCGTTTTAAGAAGTCATATTCTGATAAAGGCATAGTTTGATACCTACAAACTCTCTCAACATCCTGGCATTTAGAAAGCTACTCTCCCTTCGTTGCTTTTTTCACCTGCTCCTTAATTCGTTCAAAGAAAGATTTTTGGGGTTCTGTTCCTTCTAAATCCGCCATCTTTCTAAAAAGCTCTTTTTGGTCTCTTGTAAGTCTTTCAGGGGTTTTTAATTGATAGCGGACATGAAGATCACCCCGTCCACCAGACCGTAAATGTGGCATACCTTTGTTTCTAATGGTTTTGATCTCTCCTGATTGGGTGCCAGCAGGACTGGAAATCGTTGTGTTTCTACCATCGATAGTAGGAATATCAACTTTTGCCCCGAGAGTTGCTTGGGAGAATGTGATAGGCACTTCGCATACCAAATCATCCCCATGACGTTCAAAAAATGGATGTTCTTTAATATGAATCACAACAAATAGATCGCCTGGTGGACCTCCGAATTCCCCAGGTCGCCCAGCTTCACGAACACGAAGGCGCATGCCGCTCTCAACTCCTTTTGGAATAGTAATACGAGTCCTCTTGTCTCGTACAACTGTCCCAGTCCCGTCACAGGTCGAACATTTCTTTTTGATGAAATGCCCTCTTCCTCTACATCGAGGGCAAGTTGCTACATTGACAAATTGACCAAATGCCATGCGTTGAACTGTACGGACTTCACCAGCCCCATTACAAGTTGAACATGTCTCCGGATCAGTCCCAGGTGCAGCACCAGAACCTGTACACGTTGCACACATCGCTGACATAGGAACAACGATTTCATGGTCTTCTAGACCTTCTGCAGCGGCTTCAAAGGTGATTTCGATGTCATATCGGACATCTTGACCTTTACTAGGACCAGCCCTCCCTCTACTAGTACTCTCAGTCCCCCCCCCAAAAAAGGACCTAAAAAGATCGCCGAATCCAAAAATATCTCCAAAAGGAGAACCAGACCCAGCACCTGTTCCACTTACACCAGCATGACCAAAACGATCATAACGCATACGCTTGTCTTCATCACGAAGAATTTCATATGCTTCGGAAATTTCTTTAAATCGCTCTTCTGCTTCTTTCTTTTCTAATTCTGATGGGTTTCGTAGAGTATCAGGATGGAATTGTCGTGCAAGTTTCCTATATACCTTTTTGATATCCTGGGAAGTAGCATTACGACTTATACCTAGGACTTCATAGTAGTCCCTTTTTTCTGTCAAAAAAGATGCCCCACAATCACTAGAATGAAAAGAAACTAGTCATCATCAACTATTTCGTAGTCTACATCAACAACATCATCCTCACTACTGGGTGTTGTTCCAGGTTGTGCTTGAGTTTGTTGTTGAGCCTGTTGTTGTGCCTGTTGTGCATATAATGTTTGACCAATCTCTTGAGCTACTTCTTTAAGTTTTTCCATTTCATTCTTTATTTTCTGAATGTCTGGTCCTTCCACAGCCTTCTTGAGAGTTTCAATTTGCGCTTTGGCATTTTCAACAATTTTTGGATCTGCTTTATCCCCTAAATCTTTTATTGATTTTTCGATCTGATATATTAATGAGTCAGCCTCGTTCCGTGTTTCCACTTCTTCTCTACGTTTTTTATCTTCATCTTTATACTTCTCAGCATCATTAATCATTCGATTAATATCATCGTCAGCAAGCCGCTCTTGGGATGTAACAGTAATGTTCTGCTCATTTCCAGTTCCTAGGTCTTTCGCATTAACACTCAGAATACCATTGGCATCAATGTCGAAACCAACTTCAATTTGTGGAACACCACGTGGGGCAGGTGGAATTCCAACTAGATGGAATTTTCCGAGTGTCTTATTATCTCGTGCCATTTCCCGTTCACCTTGCATAGCGTGAATCTCTACACTTGGTTGACTATCAGACGCTGTCGAGAAAATTTGGGATTTACGAGTGGGTATCGTGGTATTTCGTTCAATTATTCTAGTAAAAACACCACCTAAGGTTTCAATACCTAATGAGAGAGGAGTTACATCAAGGAGCAATACATCATCTACATCTCCTTGTAGAACTGCTGCTTGAATCGCTGCACCCAATGCTACACATTCATCAGGGTTAATCCCCTTACTAGGTTCTTTTCCTACTAATTTCCGAATTGCGTTCTGAACAGCTGGAACACGAGTAGACCCACCCACAAGTAAGACCTTATCAATATCATTAGGTACTAATCCTGAATCAGATAGAGCCTGTCTTGCTGGGCCAAGTGTGGCTTCGATTAAGTCACTAATCATTCGTTCAAATTGAGCTCGTGTCAAATTTTTGTTCAAATGTTTAGGACCTGAAGCATCTGCAGTTATATAGGGAAGACTGACAGTGGTTTGAGCAACTGTGGACAATTCGATTTTTGCAGCTTCAGCTGCATCTTTTAATCGTTGCATAGCGACTGCGTCTTTTGTTAGGTCAATACCTTGGTCTTTCTTGAATTCGTCTATTAACCAATCCATGATTCGATCATCAAAATCGTCGCCTCCCAAACGATTATTTCCTGCTGTTGCTTTTACCTCAAAGACACCTTCAGCTAGCTCTAAGATAGATACATCGAATGTTCCTCCCCCTAAATCGAAAACAAGAACAGTCTGCTCTTCTTCTTTATCAATTCCATAAGATAAAGCTGAAGAAGTAGGTTCATTGATAATCCGTAGTACATTAAGCCCAGCAATTGTACCTGCATCTTTCGTGGCTTGCCGTTGGGAGTCATGAAAATAAGCTGGAACAGTAACTACAGCATCTTTTACTTCATGACCTAAGTAATCTTCAGCATCTTTTTTTATCTTTGCTAGAATCATAGAAGATATTTCTTGGGGACTGTATTCTTTTCCTCGAATCTTTTCTTTATGATCTGTACCCATATGACGTTTTATACTACGTACAGTTTCTTCAGGATTCGAAACAGCTTGTCTTTTGGCTTGAACACCTACTATTCGTTCGCCTTGTTCATTTACAGTTACTACAGAGGGAGTCAATCTACCCCCCTCAGAACTCGAAATAATAACGGGCTTTCCACCTTCAACCACAGCGCATGCGCTGTTCGTGGTGCCGAGGTCAATTCCTATTGCTTTGGATCGTCCTTTGGACAAATTAATCATCGCCTCTTGTTAGTTTTCTTTAAAATTTCTTTATTATTAGCTTTTGAATCTGATTTTCAAATATTTTATTTTTTCTCCTCTTTTGGAGGTCGTGCAACAACAACCATACTTGGTTGTATGACTTTTGATTTTAACATGTATCCAATTTGGTATTCATCAATAATAGTATCAATAGGTACTTCGTTAGTTTCTTTTACATTTACAGCGTAATGTAAATTTGAATCAAACATTTCAGATACTGCTTGAATTCGTTTGACGCCTTGTTCTTTAAGAAGTTTCCAAAACTGTTCATGAATTAACCGTAATCCATTAATATATGGGTTATCCTCATCCAAATTTGAACTAGCTTCCAAACCTCTTTCAATGTTATCAAAAATTGGAAGAAGGTTTTTTATTATGTTTTCTGAGGCTAATTCCCTAAATTGGTCAACTTCTCTATCCTTTCTTTTTCTAAAGTTATCAAATTCAGCTTGTAATCTTAACATTTTATCTTTAAGTTTTTCAATTTCCTCATCTTTTATGATAAGAAGTCCTTTGAGTTTTTCAACTTCATCTTCTTTGTCAGATCTTATAGGGTCAATTTCTGGTTGTTTTGTTTCAATATCATCTTTTGAATTTGTATTTGATACTGTTTCTCTGTTTTCTTTGTCATTTGTGTTTTCAATGTCATAATCCAGATCCACGATCTCTAGTTCGTCATTTTCATCAGGGTTATTCTTCATTTTTTAAGATACCCCCCTGTTTAGTCGATTGTGATTTTTACGAGCAATTCTTCTCTGTTAATTAATAATTGAGTGTTTGTTCTAATTTTTATTGTTACAGCAATAAGGCAGAAATCACTTCACCATTTTTCACAAGAAGGTGAAAAAATATAAGCATTTCGTTTGTACCAGTTAATCATCAGACATCTATTATTATTTAGCAATTGAATTGAATTAAGCTTTCATACTTCTCTATTTAATATTTACGTTGTTTTTTTATATTTTTTTAGTGTTTTTTTAATTTATTTACACGATTATTATAACTA
>JAEOTI010000544.1 GCA_016839955.1 Candidatus Hodarchaeota archaeon
CAACCTATCCTCCAACAAAAAAATTTTGATTAATTTATAAGGTCATACTCTCAAAGGAGTATCAATTAGCTTTTGACTACTGGCTCTTTTTGTCCAGTCAAGGTAGATTTTTTGATACCAGCCCATAATTGTCTGGTCGTTATTGGTTAAACGTTTTATATAAAATAAAGTTCTAAATATTATCTCCACCACCAACAATCTACGGAGGCAATATCTCCTGTAATAATTGCAGGTTCCTCAGAACTTGAGTAATTACTGATGTCAAGTCCTAATCTATCTATGTACCAACTGTTTGGGATTTCTGCCCTGTCATCAACAGAAAAACTTGGCAATCGAAAAGATAAACCTTTTGGATCATAACCATTATTAAAATTCTTAATAAGTCTATTGGCTTCCTGACGAAAGCGGTCGGTGACAACTGTTTCGTTAGGGGCTAGGAAATTGAATATACCATTATGAACAGTAGAAGCTGCTATCAAAGATGTGAGATATACAATAATAGGATAATGCTTATAAACCGCCACATAAAAAATGTCACCATTTGCTGGCGTTCCAGAAAACACGTCAGCAGGGATCGATATCCAGGTATTAGTACTAGTGAAGACAGTTCCTTTCGTACCAGAACCTTGTGATCCCGATCTACTCCCTGTAACTGAAAAGGCAGATGTGGAAGAAAATGTTATTGTCCATAATTCAGTTTCGGCGTCTGAGGATGGTACAACACCGTACAAAGATGCCGAACCAGTATTCTCACTAATACCTGAATGCTCGTTATATTTTGGCACCAATACGGGGCTACAATAGGGAGCATCAGCCAACAAATTTGAATCTCCTGAATAGGTTCGATACAAGCTAGTTCTAACCTCATCAGTTGCCCAAAATATCGCCCACAACAATCGACTATTATCGGCTAATATTTTAGAATTTTCTGTCTGAGATTGAATTATCTCGTTCAAAATTCTCACATCGATTGGAGTCGCAAAGAGATCTGGCTGGAGATTTGAGATAATTGTCGCCATAAGTCTATAAATTCCAATAAATTAAAAGATGCGGACACAGTTATTTACGTTCAAAGTTGCAATGTCAAAGGAGTTTAGTCACCAGTGTCCGCATCTTATTCTTCTTGTTACTTTCTTGCATTTCTAATAAATTCAAGAATATCTTGCAACAGTTCTCCATTCTTTACTTTACTAATGACAACCAAAAGAACTCCCAGTTCTGCCACTGTCCTAATTGCTTGTTCAGCAATCAGTTCACTATACTCACTTTCAAATTCTAATTCTTCGACAGCTTCCTGAACTTGCTGACGTTCATCATCACTGTAATCGGATAATTCGAATGGAATTTTCTCTGCTCCACTAATAGCTGCTGGGAACATTGAAATGGGTTTAATTAAATCAAAGAGATCACTGAGATCAAAACCATCCTGAGAAACTTCATCGATAGCGTTAGCCAAAGCGACCACAGCCTTTACAACATCGAGAGTTTCTTCGATTCCATACTTTTCTTCTGCCATTTTAGTATCCTCCAAATGATTTAGTTAAAATATTTTAGGCATGTACCACAAAGCCAAATGATAATTAGCTTGCCATGTACCTATATTCAAAACAGTTATTCCTAATAGGATAAAGTGTTCTTTTTTTGCATGAAAAATATCAAGAAAATATTTATACCCTTTTGTCTCAATATACTTTCCCAAATAATATCCAGTAAATAGCATCATTGGATAATTTATTAACCATTTGCAACAATGCCATGACCAATCTAACCAATAAGTTTGTTCAACCCCCGAAAACTTCATTGCATCGGAAGTGCTGTTGCTTAATGATGCCAAAATACTGAATAATATTAAATTCAAAATCATAATACTCTTAAAAAAGCTATTCCAATAGTATAAAACAACTTCCAAATGATCCAACCAAATATACTAACAATGGCTAACGCAAAATGGTTAGATTTTAACTTCCAAACACTTGTCAATTCATTTTCATAGATGTAATTAAAAAAATGATAACCTACAATAGTTGTTAAGGGTACTTGAATAAAATATCTCAAAAATAACCAGAAATTATACAGCAAATCATAAAAATTAATTTGATCACTGCCAAATCTGATAGCTTCGTTAAACCCCCCAACTGCAATAGCAAGAAATGAAAACAATACAAAATTCTTAAATCTGCTTGTAACAATTTTTTCATTAGATTTCGAAGCTCTTTTAGCCACCATGACTCTCACAATAATATAACCAATTATTCCCCAAAATAAATAAGTTGTCCACATTTTCTAACTCCTATTTAATTAATTTAGTAAAAAGATCAATCAATCCATCAACATTCACACTGAGTTGACTCAAAATAAGCAATACGATAATAACAGCCTGGACGGGCTTTCTCCTTGCCCATTCTGCTACAGATGTTCTTTTGTGATTGTCTAAATGCTTTTCTAATGCACTACATGGTTGTTTTATATTGCCTACCTGTTCTGTTAATACCTTAACATCTTTTTGAAGTCCATCAATTTTGGTAGATATTCTCTCAGTTAAGATCTCGATAGCAGCGTTGAGTTTAGCTATATCTTCGACAGTTTTCCACTTAAAACCATTTCCATTATTTTCAGACATCTATCCCCCACCTTGTTTTCTATTGTAATATTTCTTCTTAAAAAAATGGCTGACACCTATCACAGAGATTGTAAGCCCTGATTCTATAATAATTTCAGAGAATGATTTCAAGTCTGGAAATTGTTTTAAAATGTAACCAATAATTGTAATAGTTATTCCAATTATTCTTTTATAGTTATCAATTCTATTCCAAAATCTTTTCAACACCTACTCTATCCTTTTTAAATAAGCTCTAAATGCAGCTATGATATTATATTTAAAATCACCCCAGACCGTATTGTCTAATTCCTTATTTTGATAAAGAACATGCTTATCTATAAAATCTATCAATCCAATATCAGGATTCACTATTTTCACATAAAACTTAACTTTAAAAAGCATTAATGAATCAACATCGCAGATTGGAGTGGGGTTTTCTCCTAGTTGGACAAACGAAAATGATAAAAGCCCTTGTTTTCCGTTTTGCAATGCAATCATCTCACTATCAAAATTTCCATAAGCCTGGTGGGAGACATACAAAATTTTAGTGGTGTCGTATTGCATTTTCGCTGCTAAAGCATCCACACAACTTTTCACATCTATTAGAAAACCAACCTCAAATGTGGAGTCTACCACAACAGTTGAATCTCCTTGACAGTAGGCTTTAAACACTGTTGGCTTTGTACAAAATAAAAATAAAGTAATTAAAATTATTATTCTTTTCATAGCTTTTTTCCAAAATTTCTTGCTAAAATCAATAGATCAAAAAACCCTATTTCTCCATCATTGTCTAAATCATACTTATTATCGTATTTTGGATTTGCATTCGTTATTGCAAAAAATGGAGCGAATTCTATTATATCAAAAAATCCCACCTCACCATCATTATCAAAATCTCCAACTAATACTTCCTGACAGATAAAATTAACTGTTACTTCGTTAGAAAACGCACTTTCATTATTCGCAATGTCATAAGCCGTCACTGAATAGTAATAAACAGAATCACAAAAAATACTATCACTCCAGCTTACTATATTTCCAACATTCTCTATGAGATCATAAACACTCGATTTATTTCCTCTATAAACTTTATATCCTGCCAGATCATTTTCGGAATTTGGATCCCAGGATACAACAACATTTATTTTTTTCTTTAATAAAGTAGTATCTTTTTGAAAAATAACAGGTAATTCATAAGACTTTATTGATTCATTTTCCAAAGTATCAACAGAGTATACTCTAAAAAAATAATTTAAATCTTCAATTAAATTATCAAATGTAATATGATTATCTCTTATAAAATAAGGAAATCCATATTCATTGGAGTTTCTTCCTTTATAAGCTTTATATCCTATAAGATAACTACATTCTACATTTGACCAATGTAAAGTATTACCAATCATCCATAAAGAATCAGGAGGATAGATAGTAATACTATCCCCCAAAACTGTTCATCCTGGGGCTATTATCTTCGCAGGGTTTATCTTCTTTTTTTTATCCTTCTTCTTTATTTCATCTTTTATTTCCTTATCACTTTTTCGAATATCCGATTCCTTCTCATCTTTCACTTTGACGTATCAGGATCATATTTGTCATCTCTCATTTCTTTCTTCTTGAAATCATAAGTTCTATAAAGAACTTTTGTTGGATGGAG
>JAEOTI010000545.1 GCA_016839955.1 Candidatus Hodarchaeota archaeon
GAAAGAATAGCATTCATAGAGTCACGGTGTTTTTTCAGTCCTTTAATGGTAAATACTCTCATCAAAACAGGTGATCGGATGAGAATCGGACGAATCTGGTTTGATAAATCCTTTAATGCTTCTGGGGTCATTTCAGGTAGTGTCAGGATCTTGGTTGTATCATGTGTCTCAAAGAAGTTCTTCACCTTTTCATCAATCATTGTTTGTTATCACCTTCTAAGATCAAGGCATTCAATACACTATTTGCGGGGATCCCTTATATAATCAAAAATAATCAGTATGCAAAACCATTCATGAGTCGATGTAATCGAAAATCCTTCCGTACGGACTCTCTTCATTATCTTTTTTATTTCGCCACCTAAGTCGTAAGATCTTCCGTTGGTCATTTTCTCGGATGATCAAAAACCGCGAATCTATCGCAAATTCAATTTTTACTTTTCTAATAGGATTTAGGAATGTCATAGTAAGCGGGAGTGCTGTTTTTAGAAATCCTGCCTGATGATATCTGAACCGCACAGGTTGAAATCGTTGATGACTGAAATATTCCTGCAACAACGACTGGAAGGAATCAGTATAATCCGCTGTCTTGTCTTTTAAAAGAGGAATGAAAAATATTTGACACTAAAATTCGTTCCTATCAATAATCCTTTGGCTTGATACTTCCAATTTTTATACTACTTCTTATAGCTTTAATAATAGGGATTTCTTTTTATTTCTTACATACAAGAGAGCCTTGAAATTGAATTGAATTTGAATTTCCAAATTCTGTACTTCTTCATATATTGCTACCATTAAATCCTTGGGAGTCTTAAAAGTGATGGTATTAGTTCAAGTGCTAGGTTTATTCCGATAATCAAGCAAGAACAAAAAATGAAGAAGCATATATTGGATTGATTCGAAAAGAAACTCCTGATTTATATTATCTTCTTTTCGACGTGATGAAGTTGTAAAAGCATTAGAAGCCAAAGATCTAACCATTTTAATAACATAATTAGGAGGTGGGTTCCGAATTTTCGGGACATAAAGTTGATTTTTCAACCAGATTGAAAATTCTGTGTTGTGGATAAATGGGTTTCTTTCTTGATTAAGTCTACCATGAGGTGTAGCACCACCAGGACGAATTTCAACTCGTTCAATATTAAACGACTGTAGTAAGTAAAAATAGAAAAGATGTTGTAGAATTACGCTCATCACTCTGTAGATATCTTTTTTTTTCAGGATCTCATCCCTGATATCACCAATAGGAATCGATAATGGTACATGAGGTTTGAAGAATTCCTTCCACTCATCCTCTGTCATTGGGATTTTAGTATGATCATTCTGAGGAAGTAAGTAATGAATAATAACAATTGGGCCACCAATTGCGAGGATAAAGTAAATTAACCATGCAGTCTGATAAAAACCTGAAGGAAACATTTCAGTAAGAAAAATCAACTGACTAATGCTTAAAAGGAAGGTAACCCCTGCTACCCATATCAAAACAGCAATAATTGTCTTGTATTGTCGTTCTGAGTGCCTTTTCCTCTCTGTAAACTCTTTACTTTCCGTCTTTATATTTAATGCTTCTAATTTTGCATATAGAAATAGTATCAATGTTACTATAATGGAATCATTCTCATATTTTTCAGCCAATATACTAAATAATAATCCTTTATCTAAATCTTTCTCTTTATAAGCATGCCAGCGATATATCCGAATTGCTGCTTTCATTCTTCCAATAAAATTGAAACCACTGGGCTGCTGGAGTAATTTCTTTTCTAGCTTCTTATACTCCTCCCCTGGATTGATTTCAAACATTGAAGTTCCTTTTCTTATCCTTACAACGAATTTATAAGAGACTGGTTTCCTTGGTTGTGGAATTAGAATAAAAATTAGCTTTTTACTTTTAAGAGATCTTACAGGAAAAAGAATTGGTAAGTGTAAATTATTACTGATTTGAGAGAGAGTATTACACCAATTATCAACACAATCAACACCTTCTATTGGATCGGTCGGGTTCTTTTGATCTACTCCAAGGATAAGGGTACCTCCACCTGCATTAGCAATAGCTTGGATAACTTTCGGCCATTTATGCATTAATCTATTCTTTTCTTTTGAAGAGTATTTTGGAACTCTCTTAAATTCCAGCCATGTTGCTTCTTTCCGCTTTAGATGATATTTAATTAATATACGTAGATCTTCTGAAGTGAAATCCTTAAGAAAATTTTCCTCTGAATAGTCAATATCCATACAAATCAGCCCGATAGTCTTAATCCGATAATATTCTTAATCCGATAATATTCTTAATCCTAACTCTTATTTAAAAATAAATTATTTTCATAATGTCACCTATTCATATTTTTTCTCTTCAACTGGTACAGTCTTAAATACGATCATCTCCTCGTTTTTAATGATCGTGTCAAGAATGAGACGAAAAACAGATTGAATTATCCTAACTACCAAGCCTTATTCTATACATTATAACAATGGGCAAAAATAAGGGAGTTAAAAGACTGATAAATATGAACCTTGTATTGATTAAGCCTCCCAGCACAATGAAAAGCATGGTTAAAAGGAGGAAGAAAAATTTTAAATGTGAGAACCTTTTTGTTGACTTGTCTAATCCATATTTTGTACCATTGGCATGTGTGGGAGTTTTCTCTCCTCTTTGGTTGAGTTCTTGGTCATGCCTAATTACCATAGATAGTTGTTTCGATTTTAGAGTTAAAAGAATTTCCATATCAGAACCACTTCAAACTATTCAATAGTTCTTTTCATTTTTCGCGTATAAAAGGCTCACAAAGGAATTACTAGATAGAAAAGCAATGACCGTGAAACATATAGAAAAGACTACAACTTCAGAGGAAAACAATGACAATTCTCTCCTACATCAAATAGAGCTTATCCATTACCTTAAGTTACCTGAATCTCACCCTTGGGAAAGTGTCTTTAAAAACAAATGGTCATCAAAGGAAAGGAAAAACTCTTTGATAATTTAATTCTAATATGAGAAGTGACAATAAAACCAAGATAGCACCA
>JAEOTI010000546.1 GCA_016839955.1 Candidatus Hodarchaeota archaeon
TGAGAATAATCATAGATAAACCAATATCTGATCTTCTTTAGGTTTTTATTTATTCATTGTTAGAGTGGGTCAAATTTTGAATCCATCTAAATCTAAACAACCATCACCTATTAAGGACGCAATTAGGTTACGAATGATTTCAAAATTTACTGAAGCAATTAACCTTCTTTTGGAATACTTACCAACATTGGACTCAAACAATCGTTTCGAACTCATTGGATCTTTTAACGAGTTGAGTCATTGTAGTATTCGAACAGGTAAATTTAAGGAAGCTCATAAATACGCTGAAAAAGCGTTAGCACTTTCAGAACAATATCCCAAGATCCTTGAAGAGAAAGCTAAAGCCTTAGTCAACATAGGCATCCTTTGGCGTTATGATGGAGATTATAACTTATCTGAAAGCGTTTTACAAAAGAGTTTGTCAATATTCAAAGATTTAAACGATAAAATTGGTATTTCTGAAGCATTAATTAACCTAGGAAATGTCTATCTTGTTATGGGAATTCTCAGTAAAGCAGAGGACATGTACGAACAAGTTAAACAGATTGGTGAACATCTTCAAGATAATATGATGATCGCAAGGTCATACAACAATTTAGGAGAAGTTTGTCGGGTTAGGGGAGATCTCTTCAAAGCTTCAGAATATTATGAAATAAGTCTTAAACTAAATAACGAGCTTGGAGATCCACGATCCATCTCAATAAGT
The DNA here is from genome assembly GCA_016839955.1 of Candidatus Hodarchaeota archaeon. Next base: position 707 of record JAEOTI010000546.1, read on the forward strand.
TATATCAATCTCGGTCATGTATATCGTGAGTCTGGTAAATGGCAACAAGCTGAAAATGCGTATCAACGATGTCTTAGCCTTTCACAGGGAGTATGGGTTGCGAGTGGGATTTCAGAGGCCAGATACTGCCTATTTGACTTATATTGTTTAACAGATAAATTAGATCTAGCTCAGGAAGAATTACAACGGTTGGATGAACTGAACCAATCATCTAATTTGAAAGATGTTGAAATCCGCCTTTATTTAGCTCAAAGCAATATTAGGTTAAAACGGCTTGATACAGGTTCTGCCTTAGAGTGGGCAAAAAAAGCAAAGGTTGAAGCGGAGAATATTAAACATGGGGAACTCCTTGTTGCTACACTTCTGCTATTAGTAAAAATCCACCTTCAACTCTTTCTTTTAAGTAGCAAACCTTCTCATAAACAAGAAATTCACCGATTTTTGATAGAACTGGAGACAATAAGTAAAAATCATCGATTACACAAAGTCTATATTGAATCTCTTCTGATAAAAGCATTAGAAAAGCGAGCCAATTTTGAGCTAACAGATGCAAAATTTGTTTTTGAAGTGGTTGATCTCCTAGCAAGTGAAAGAGGTCTTTTAACTTTATCATTACGTGCGAAAACTGAATTGAAGCAACTCCAGGAACAATCAGAAGTTTTACAACGATTTATTCAGTTAGAACCAAAAGCGTACGAACAGAGTCAACTAAAAGTGCTCCTCTCCTATCTTGAAGACGCTCAAAAACTCGCTACAGATAAGCTTACTAAAAATAGTGAATAAAAATTTAAATGAACCAAAATAAAAACTTAAGGAAAAATGTCTTTTGAAATTCTCTTGTTTAGTTTTCGATGTGGATGGAACACTTGCAAAGAATGCCAATCTAATTTATACCCTTTTTAAAGAGCTCTTTCTAAAATTTAAAAACCAAGAAATCACTATTGATGATCTTCAGACAATTTATGGTCCACCTGCAGAAGAAATTTTTGCTAAACATTTTCCAGATGAAAAGGAAGAAGTCATGAGTTATTACTTGACAGAATATGAGAAAAAGCATTCAGATATAGGATATTTCTCACAGAATGAATTGGATAGACTAAAGGAAAAATATCTTTTAACAATTTTTACTGGTAAAGGAAGACAAGGTCTTGACATCACATTAAGAAAATTAAACTTAACGAATTTCGATTATATTGTTTGTGGATCTGATCTTTCTCGCTCGAAACCTCACCCTGATGGTTTATTGAAAATAATTAATCATTTCCAATTAGAAAAAGAATCAGTACTAATGTTGGGAGATTCTCCTCTTGATGTATATGCGTCAAGAGCTGCAGGGATAAAAGTAGCTGGTGCGTTGTGGGGGACAATAGAAGACCAAAGTTTGAAAGAAACAAAACCTGATTACCTTTTTGAAACTCCAGAAGAGTTTCTTGAATGGTTAGGAGTTAAAGCGTAGATTTTATTAATTCTTCTTCAATCCAAACCTTTATTTGCGTAATTTTCCTGTTAAATGCTGCTAAAATCTCTTCATCAGAACCTATCACTAAGGAAGGGTCTTCAAAGCCTGCATGAAGGTAATTTTTCGCATCAGGAAAGAAAGGACATGTTTCTTTAGCATTATCACAAACTGTAATCATCCAATCGAATTTTTGATCTTTGAATTCCTCTATAGTCTTTGAACGGTGTTTAGAAATGTCTATTCCAATCTCTGCCA
>JAEOTI010000547.1 GCA_016839955.1 Candidatus Hodarchaeota archaeon
ATAAGTTCAACCTTACCTCCGGTTTTCTCAGTAAGATCTGATAATTCATCAATCAAATCAATTTTCTCTTCTATCGTCATAGGTGAGGAATTGTCACATTTTGAACAAACTGGAAGAGTAAAATCTTTCAACGCATCCTCAGAGATAGTTTTATATTCAGAATACTCACAAGATGAACATTTTAATTGAACTCTATATTTCCTCAGATTTTCAGAGAGAAGAAGAGTATCAATAATACTCATTTCAAGAGCTTTTCTAACGTGCTGTTCACCATAAACTGCGAGGCTTCCCTCAGACTTTGTAACCTCCATAAGAAAACGTTTCATAATCTTTTTTTCTCTTGAAATTTTTAGATTAGACATCGTTTCCGAAGCTGCAGAAACTAGTTCCTTTAAACCAAATTCATCAGTATAACCTGTATCAAAGGTGTCAAGAATCTTATCTTGAACTTCATAATGTAAATAGTTTTCATCAACAAAATACAGTTTTGTAGGACCAGGACCTCCAACAAATATACCCTTAATGCCTTCCTCTGATTGAAATATTTCACTTGCTTGTTCACCGCATTTAACAAACCATTCATGAGCAGCAAGTTCAGTAAGTCGTTCAAACCTTCTTTGAGACTGCCCCCCTCTACCATGTTTACCTGGAACTTGAGAGGTCATATATTTAAGGAGTTCTACTCGGTTTCCTTTTAAAATTCCAACTGTACATTCTCTTCGATCGATTAAAAGTAAGCCGTAAATCTCTTTTTCAAGTAACATCTGCTCCAAAGGTTCAATATAAAATAATGAATCACAACGATAAAGAAAAGTAGCAATTGGCATGGGTGGCTCAATTATATAAGCAACCATTTCAGTTTTATCACTACCAACACTCTTATGACCAACAAAGAAAATCATGCCATTTTCAGGAGGTTGTTTGAATTGTTTAAGTCTACTCATTATAGATTCAATCGCGGAAAGAACATTTTTCATAGTCGTCTTTGATTTAATATTTTGAGATTGAGAAAACTCATTTTTCAGGTACGCATTAACATCAAATATTTGTTTATTTGGAGGTACATATAATGAAATTAATTCTGTATGTCTACCTTTGCATGCTTTAAGCTCCTCAAGTTTTCGTTTAAGGTCGTATTTTTGCCTTTGCGTCATTTCCGTCATTTAAATTTTTCACCTTTTTCTTTCCCAATAATCATATGTAAAATATAAATTTTATCTGGACGTTACAAATCGACAGTTTCGCCAGTACTAGGAGTATAAATTTCTGCAACATCCTTCAGTGGTTCAACAAGCGCTTCTCTATTATCGCTATGCATAAGTACGATTTTTTCAGGATTACAGGCTTTTGCAAAATTAATTAATTCACTATGACCAGCATGAGCCGAAAAATCAAAATATTGAACCTCACATTCAATTTTTTCCCTAACACCATAGAAATCAAGCTGACCTTTATCTATCAAACGTCTAGCATTGCTATCTTCAACCTGATAACCTGTTAGTAATACTGCACTTTTTGGATCATTTTTTAATTTGCCCATGTAATTTAGGACTGGTCCGCCATCCATCATACCACTTGATGTGATGATGACTTCTGATTTTACTGCTAATTTTCTCCCTTGATCTGAATGTACCAAATTTATTTTGTTCATTGCCTTTTTAAGATCTTCAGCAGAGCGGAGATATCTTTGATGTTTCAAAAATATCTTAGAAACCTTTTTACCCATACCATCAAACCAAACATTAAAACCAGATTTTCTAAGAACCATAGCAAGTTCCTGAGATCTGGAAACAGCAAAGGCAGGCAATACAGCTACACCGCCTCTTTTTACGACCTCGTCAATTTTATCTAAAAGCTCTCTTTCCATTTCTTCTCTTTTTTTTGGATGGTCCCTTCCAGCGTATGTGCCCTCTAAAAATAAAATGTCACAGTCTACTGGTTTAGTGCCTTTAACAATTCGAGTGTCCTTCACATTAAAATCGCCAGTAAATAAGATTTTTTTATCCCCAATAATTTCAAACATAAGAGAACCAGGAATATGTCCTGCATCATGAGTAATTAATTCAAAATCATTTCCAATTTCTCTTCTTTGAGAAGGTTCTACTGGTACAATACTTTGTTTAGCTTCCTTGATATCAGAGGTGCTATAAGGAATTGCATATCCCTCGCTTTTTGCAATTTTTATTGAATCCTTATGTAATAAATCTGATATCTCTCCAGTCAATGATGTTGTCAAAATTTTTTGATCAGCTCTAGAAAAAAGCCAAGGAATCATTCCAGAATGATCAAGATGAGAATGAGTCAATAAAACTAAATCTATCGGAGGAGGAGGAAGCGGATAAGAAGGAGGTTTACCAGGTGACATACCGTATTCAAAAAGTAATCTAATATCACCAGTTTCTAGAACCATAGATAGTCGACCGACTTCTTCGACGCCGCCGAGAAACTGAATTTTGATACCGTTGTCCATTGAAAATCAGACCGTGATAGAAGAAAAGAGTTGATTAATGTTTGGTCTCTATACTTTGGGTCTTACTTTAAGCGTTGACTCTTCTTTCTCTATTATGATTACCTTTGTGTTTGGTTCGATTGTGATATCAGAAGTTGCCTTCCAAAGCTCTCCCTTAAAACGAACATAGCCTGTTTTATCAGGTGTAATTCTATCTACTGTCTTTGCTTTTTCTCCAATAAAAGTACCAACTTGTGCCTTTTTTGATCTAATCTGAATAACCTTATACAATAAGAAAACAAAGAAAACGGCTATAATAGCAGCTGCTGCAACCAACACAATTATTGCATCATTTATCCAATCCATAGTTATCGCCCATTCCATGGTGGAATAACTTGGTATTAGGAATATCCCTCCTAATATCATTAGGATAACTCCACCAATTCCTATTACTCCAAATCCTGGTGTAGCAAATATTTCTATTATAAGTAGTAGGCATCCAATAATTATAAAGATTATGCTTAAAACAGAAATTGCAAATCCAGATCCAATTAATGAAAGAAGAATTGCGATAGCTCCAAAAACTTCTGCTCCAAAACCGGGTGAGGATATACCAAAAATCAATGCAAAAATTCCAAGCATTAATAAAAGAGATGTAAGAAGCGGGTTAGAAAAAAACTTCATAATTTGAACACCAATAGAAGGGGAAAAAACTATCTCATTTGCCCCTGCGGTATTAAGAACAACTGTACCTTTTGATGTTGAGACAGAAGTCCCATTGATATCTATTAAAAGTTGATTTATTGACGATGAAACATGTTCAATAACACCAACTTCTAATGCTGATGTTGCATTCAAATCAAGATTTTCAGTGATAAACTCCGCTGCAGCTGTCTGATTCCTGCCATGCATTTCAGCCCGAGTTTGAATCCAACTTACAAGAGCATTAATTATTTTAGGCTCAGTTATGTATTTAGTTCCTTCTGCCGTAATTTCTACTGGTTGAGCGGAACCAATTACGGTATAATCAGCCATAGCTGCAATGTGGGTGCTCATCAAAATAAAAGTTCCTGCAGACCAAGCATAAGAACCAGTTGGATAAACATAACCAACTATTGGAATTTCACTTTCATTTATTAAATCAGCAATATCAAATGTCTGCTGAAGACCACCGCCAGGAGTATCCAACAAAAGAATTATTGCCTCGGAATTTTCATTATTTGCCTGTTGAATGCTTTCTTTTAGAATTTCAACAGTGGATTGATCAATAGTGCCAGTAATTTCAACAAGAATTACATTTGAACTCTGAGCAATTGTACTGAAAGATAAAAAGAAAAAGATAAAAAATAGAAAAATAAGAGAAAGTTTTAACTTCATTTCTCTACTTTTTTGTTCACTGCTTTTGCAATGCCCGCCATGGTCCCCATCTCTCCAGCTGGAACGATGATAAGGTTTTTCTCTCTAGCTATTTCTGCAAGTGTCTGAAGTTCTCTAAGTCTTAATGCAGCGACTTTTCCTTCATAGAATTCTGCTGCTTCAGCCATCTTTTTTGAAGCCTGAAATTCTCCATCTGCAATAATTATTCTTGCACGTTTTTCTCTTTCTGCTTCTGCTTGTTTTGC
>JAEOTI010000548.1 GCA_016839955.1 Candidatus Hodarchaeota archaeon
AAATAAACTGTCTTCTAATTAATGAATTAAACCCAAAAAACAATAGATGATTGACAAAAGAGTATCAAAGGTAATGAATTAATGAAATAAGGTATCTATGAGAAATTTATGGACAATATATACGAGTGAATTGTCAATGGTCCCACATAACTCTGTGAAATTACAAGAAGTCTACCAATTATTTGACAGAAGAGGCTTTCAATCAGTTTTCCTCCTAATTTTCTTTTTCATAGGATTAGTATTTCGATTGGCCTCGGTTTTTTTTACAGAAGTTGAACCTGTGGATGCTACGGGTTACATCAATTTTGCTTTAGCAATTTTATCTATGGATCCTTCAAAGGTGACTTCTGCGCGTGAACCAGGCTTTTCAATTGTTTTAGCTCTTGTTTTCCTTTTTTTTCCAAGTGATTATATGACATCGCGGATAACTACAGCAGTAATTGGCTCATTTTGTATTCCTATGACTTTTCTCACATCTAATTCATTAAGAAATAGACTATCTGAGGAAGGGACTGAAGTTAATATTCTACTTTCATATATTAGTTCCCTCTTAGTTGCTCTAAACCCTTACTTGATAATTGCTGACGGGAGAGGATTACGAGAACCGATAACAGCATTAATTTTTTTAATTCTCTTGTATTTCATATTTACTTACCAAAGAAGACCAACCAGTAAAGGTATTGTAATTATAACTATTTTATGCATGATAACAATTTCAATAAAGTTCGAGCTACTTTTTATTATATCTAGCATTATTTTTTTAATGGCTTTTTATGATTTAAGTCATCGAGGCTATTCCAAAGTTAAATGGAAGAGTTATATTCTTGTTACTGTAATCGTTCTACTAACATTCATTATCGAAAATACTTTAATGTCAATTTTATACGGGGGATTCATTTCTGATTTAAGAGCATCGGTCTATTTTGAAAGAGAATTTGGTTATTACGAATCTGTAACCCTTGTTCAATACATATTTGATCATCATACTCCTACACAACTTTTTGCTGCGTTGTATCGTGGTGTTGAGAAATCATTAGAATTGCATCGCTGGATTTTTGGTGTTATTGGTTTCTGTCTAATATTAATCGGGTTTTTTTACCTATGTAGTAAAAATACCTATGAAATTCCTGTTTGTATTATTCTATCAATTGCGACTCAAGCATTTTTTATTCATGTCTGGGGGTGGGTTGTCTGTTGGCGTCTTTTTCTTCCCTACGCTCCCCTCGCATGTATTTGTATGAGTTATACTTTAATAATGGTTATCAAAGAAATTAGAGTTCAAATTACTCAAACTAAGGTTATCAAAATTGACAAATACATTCTGGTTTTGTTGATCTTGGCATTCTTAGTTCTTTCATATAATCAAGAGGCTTTTAGATTAATTGAACAGCTTTGATGCTATATAGATTATTTTAAAAGGAAGAAAACAAAGTAAGATTCCTAACCTCAGCGATTTTTTTTGATAACATCGATAGGATTAAAATTGAATTGTTTTTTTTCTTCATAAAACTGTTTTAATCACGTTGATTCTTGTGATGTTGCTTATAAGCAGTAGTAGAGTTAACATTTTTTGGAGAATAGGTTTGGAGGATAAAAATGGCTAAATACATTGGAATAATAATCAAAACCAAATCAATAATTATTATTTTCGTTTTAGTAATCGGAATAATTGGATTTTCGATAAGATGTAGAGGGGATTTCGCATCACGGAACAATTCAATTAGGAAACCAAATCTGAATCAGTTTAATGATCACGGGAAATTATCCTCAACGGAGGAATTTACTAATACAATTGATAATCTTAACTTTAAACTTAATCAGAAAAATTTTAGGTTGAATCAACTGGTTCCACCAAATCCTACTTCGGAAATTGTTGGTAGACTAGTAGAACATAATAAATCGGTAAGTGGGGTATCTTTCAGTCCAGATGGCAAGCTTATTGCGTCTTGTTCTTGGGATAGTTCAATTATACTGTGGAATATGACTACTAGAACTTCACTCTCAGGTTTAAAATTTGGAACTTCCATTGCTCACACAGTTGTTTTCAGTCCTTGTGGTTCTCTTCTTGCTGCTGGTTACGAGGATAAGACAATAAAACTATGGGACTCTTTCGATGGAACACTGGTAGATACATTAAGTATAGAATCTGATACAGGTAATAATAGTGTTTGGAGCCTCGATTTTAGTCCTGATGGAATAATTCTCGTTTCTGGATCTGAAGATTCAAAAATTCGACTCTGGAACATAACTGATAGAAGTTTGATAAAGACATTAGGAGGCCATTCTGGACCAGTCTATAGTGTAGCAGTCAGTCCTGATGGTCAGCTACTTGCTTCTGGATCTGAGGATACCACTATTCGATTATGGAACTTGACTGATGGCAGTCTGATGCGAACGTTGAATGGCCATTCTGGACCAGTCTATAGTGTAGCAGTCAGTCCTGATAGTCAGCTTCTTGCTTCTGGATCTGAGGATACTACCATCCGATTATGGAACTTGACTGATACAACAATACTACAAACATTGACTAATCACTATAGGACTGTTTCGAGTGTTGTTTTCGGTTATAACAGTAAGCTTCTTGCTTCAGGGTCTTGGGATGGCACTATTCGGATTTGGAATGTTACTAGTGGAACTTTGATATATACAAAGTTAAATCGAGCTAAATTGGTATATAGTGTAGCTTTCAGTCCTGATGGTCAGCTTCTTGCTTCTGGATCTAGTGACACTACTGTCCATTTGTGGAACATAGTCTTTATTACGTCAAGAAAAACCATAACAGGGCATTTCAATACAATTTCAAGTCTAGCTTTCAGTTCTGATGATCATTTTCTCGCTTCAGGATCACGAGATACTACTATTCAGTTGTGGGACGTCTCTTCGATGATTTTGAAGTGGTCCTTAACCAGTCATGATGACACAGTCTCTAGTATAGTTTTTAGTCCAGATGGTCAGCTTCTCGCTTCAGGCTCAAAAGATACCACTATTCGATTATGGAATGTATCTAATGGAACTTTGATTAAAAACCTAACAGGACACACTGAAGGAATTTTATCTATAGCCTTTAGTCCTGATAGCCAGATTCTTGTCTCTGGTTCAAGAGATTCTGTTCGATTTTGGAACTTAACTGATGGTACATTATTACGTACGTTAACAGGACACTCTGATAATTGTTTTAGTCTTGCTTTTAGTCCTGATATTCACTTTTATGCCACTGGTTCTATCGGAAGTCAAGATAATCTTCGATTATGGAACATGAGCGACGGTACCTTGATACGTACGATGACAGGTCACTCAAATACAGTTTCAGCTCTAGCTTTCAGTTCTTCTGGACAGGTTCTTGCTTCAGGTTCAACAGATGCCACAGTAATCTTATGGGATATTTCGGATGGTTCACTAATTAACACTATGTATGGTCATTCTAATTGGATTTCTAGTCTATTCTTTTCTCCTACTGGGCATATGCTCGCTTCTGGATCTTGGGATAGTACAATTCGACTTTGGGATGTGGTTGATGGTACCCTTCTTTTTACATTAACCGAAATGTATTCCATGGTTGAAACACTTGCTTTCAGTCCTAATGGAAAGAATCTTGTTTCGGGTTTGACGGATGCTACTATCCAATTATATGATGCAACAGATTTAGACATGGATGGTATGCCTGATAGTTGGGAAAATACTCATAAACTCGATTTTACTAGTTTCTGGGATAAATTCAATGATTCTGATAATGATCGGTTAATTAACTCACTTGAATATCTATTTGGTACAAATCCACAAGATTCTGATACCGATAAAGATCTTATACCAGATGGTTATGAATTTCTTAACAAATTAGATGGTTCAGCTAATGATGCATCCGAGGATAAGGATGGTGATACAATTCCCAACCTGTATGAATACCAATACGGGTTGTGCGCCAGAATAAATGATGCTGATGCTGATAAAGACGGAGATGGTCTTAGCAATCTTCTGGAATATACATTGGGTACAAAAGCTAATGAAACTGATACAGATCATGATGGTTTTCCTGATAACATAGAATATGATTCAGGAACAGATGGTTTAAATCCGTTAAGCAACCCATTGATCAATTTAGGCTTAATTATTATTATTTTTGGTGTGATCGTTATCCTAGGCACTTTTTCAATTAATATTTGGAGATTTAAGAGAAAGAAATGAAAAACTTGATATTTACTCTATCCCTGATTAAAGAAGGTATATCTTTTTATTTTGTATTTAATAAAAACTTTAGAACTTTATGATACTCATTCCAAGGCGATTGTATTGGCTGATTCGGAACATATTTTGGTCTCTGGTGTAGCAGGTTTTATAGGATCTCATACTTGTGAAAAAATTCTCCAAGAAGGATACGATGTTATAGGAATAGACAATCTAAACGATTACTATAATCCAAAATTAAAAGAAAATAACCTTAGTCTGCTTAAGAAATTTGACAATTTCCAGTTTCATGAGGTAGATATAAGGAATTTCGATGCTCTTGGTTCCATTCTCGATAATCTTAATATCAATACTATTATCCATCTTGCAGCACAGGCTGGTGTCAGATATAGTTTGAAAAATCCATTTATTTATCAACAAGTGAATATTGGTGGAACATTGAACTTGCTTGAACTAACCAAGCAGCTAAACTGCAAGAATTTTATTTTCGGATCTTCTTCTTCTGTTTACGGAAATCAAAAGAAGGTTCCTTTTTCAGAAGAGGATCAAATAAATCATCCGATCTCTATTTATGCGGCTACAAAGCAAGCTGGAGAAGCTCTTTGCTATTCCTATCATCATCTTTATGATATTAATGTAAATTGTTTGCGTTTTTTTACTGTCTATGGCCCAAGAGGCAGGCCAGACATGTCTCCACATATTTTTGCTACAAAATTACTGAAACGAGAGACAATTACACTATTTGATGATCCTCAAGGCACGGTTACACGGGATTTCTCTTTTATATCCGATATTGTGGAAGGGATTGTAAGAACAATCGATTTTCAACATGGTTTCGAAGTTTTCAATTTGGGTTTTGGTTCACCAATCAAGTTAAAAGAGTTTATTTCCATATTAGAAGATATTACTGAAATAACAGCTAAAATCGAGTATGCTGATCGCCAACTTGGAGATGTAGATACGACTCATGCCGATATTTCTAAAATAAAGAAATTTTTAGGATTTCAACCCAAAATTTCTGTTCAACAGGGTCTTGAAATTTACTTAGACTGGTTTAAAGAGTACTATGGCCTATTTTAACGTAAGCAATATTAATAACGTCAATTAAGCCAGTAATCATTATAAATGAAGATTTAGAATCAAAAAGAAAAATAAAATCGTTAATTAGAAACATATTAAGGAGACTGAAGGCGAACTATTGATAGAGATCTGATAATAGATTAAAAAATTATTGTAAAGATTTCATCTCTTTCTATATGATAAGGCGAGATACATGATTCTCCTTGTTACTGGTGTTGCTGGATTCATAGGTAGTAATTTTGTATATTA